>CAZMVS010000293.1:0-10835 GCA_964569525.1 uncultured Planctomycetales bacterium | reverse complement strand
GCTAGATCAATCTGTTTCTCATAAATGGCCCGCCCAATGATAATACCGCCGAGCGGCCGAGCGGCTAATTGGCGAACGTCTTCAATATTGGTTACTCCGCCGGAAGCAATAACCGGCACCGAACTTTCCCCTGCTAGGGCGGCGGTGGCTTCGATATTAGGCCCGCTCATCATGCCGTCTTTGGCGATATCCGTATAAATAATGGCCCCCAACGGCCAGCCCTTGACCTGTCGGGCAAGATCAACCGCCGTCTCTTCCTTCTGCTCCAACCACCCGCGAACCGCCAACTTACCATCCCGGGCATCCAAACCAAGAGCTATCTTGTTTTGAAACTCCGGCCGATGCACCAGATCCCTGAACCAGTCCCAGTCTTCCAATGCTTTAGTCCCGATCACGCAACGGGCCGTTCCCGCGCGAATCAATGTTTCCACGGACGAGGTTTCCCGCAATCCACCGCCGAACTCAACCTTCAAGTTCGTCTCCGCCAGAATCCGTTCTGCTACATCAACATTGCAAGGCCGACCTTCCTTGGCTCCATCCAGATCCACCAAGTGTAACCATTGCGCGCCGACCTGCTCGAATTGCCGGGCTACCGTAAGCGGATCGTCTGCATAGTCGATCTGCCGGTTATAATCACCCTGCAAAAGGCGAACACATTTTCCACTGCGAAGATCAATGGCTGGTAAAATATCCATGATGCTTACTCCGGATTTAATTAATTCGTATTTTCAAAAAGATCCATTCATGCACGATGTGCCTCGCCGAGTACAAAGCGTAATAATATCCGAATCGTAAGAACAAATCACTGGTGGAAGGCAAAAAACAGCGGTGGGAGGACGGATATGTATTACAGGTTTTGCAATCGCTGAGCCATATCGTATTCCTGCAAAGCGGCGATCAGCTCATCGAGTTCTCCCTGCATAATCTGGTCCAGCTTGTACAGGTCGAGATTGATACGATGGTCTGATACCCGGTTTTGCGGATAGTTATACGTGCGAATCCGCTGGCTGCGGTCCCCCGAACCGATCATGGTCTTGCGGGAGGCGTCTCGCTTCGCTCGTTGCTCTTGTATATGCATGTCATAAACCCGAGACATCAGAATTCGCTGGGCCTTGGCGCGGTTTTTATGTTGACTCTTCTCATCCCGCATGGAAACCGTGATGCCCGTGGGCAAATGTTCCAGCTTGATGGCCGACGAAACCTTGTTGACGTTCTGCCCACCGGGACCACCGGCACGACTGACGTGTTCAACAACATCCTTGTCCCAGTCAATCTGCACGTCCACCTGCTGTGGTTCGGGCATGACCGCCACCGTGGCCGCCGACGTATGCAGGCGACCTTGTGACTCGGTATCCGGCACGCGTTGAACCCGGTGACCCCCGCCTTCATAGCCAAGATGCTGGTAAACGCCTGCCCCTTTGATGTTAAGAATGATTTCCTTAAATCCGCCCAAATCCGACGGCGAACAGTCCATCACTTCGATCTTGAGATTCTTTCTCTCACAAAAGCGGTTGTACATATCATAAAGATCGCGGGCAAAAAGGGCCGCCTCCTGCCCGCCGGTCCCCGCCCGAATTTCCAGGATGACGGAGCTGATCGCCGCATCGTCACTGGTCACCAGGGCCTTTTGAATATCCTTCATCAATTGTTCTGCCTTGGTCTGACACTCGGCTGCCTCTTCCTTGGCCAAGGCTTTGAAATCGTCATCTGCCTCAGCGTCATCCAGAATAGCCTGGCTTTCCTCCAGTCGTTTTTGTGTTTGCATGTATTCTAGGTACGGCTCCACGGTCTGCCTGAGCACTCCGTGTTCTTTGGACAGTTCCGCAATACGGTTGGGGTCGCTGGCGACTTCCGGACGGTTCATTAACTGGCCGATCTCCTCGTACCGCTGCCGCAGCTCTTCCAGCTTGCGTACGACCGAATCTTGTGTTTGCGAAGTCGTGCTCATGTTCTGCCCGCTATAAATATAATCCGAAATACGTTTTATTGTCTCGTTCCGGAAACCCCGAACATCGTCAAACCATCAAATGTCCGAATTCTGTAAGCCAAAAAAAACACGCCGGATCGAAGCATTGGGTTCGCTGCCGATCGGGCGTGTTCAAAATCATTGTCAGCAGCGCCAACCGCCTCAACTTGTGGACCGACAGCAAAAGCTATACTGCAGGCTGCACAAAGGCGGGGGCGCTAATCGCGTTTTCCGTCTTTTTTCTTGACGTTCTTGTTCCGGCTGAAATAATCGCCGCCGAATTTTCTATTAAATTTCTCCACCCGGCCGGCCGAGTCCACGAATTTCTGCTGCCCCGTAAAGAAGGGATGGCAGTTGGAGCAGATCTCCACCTTCAGTTCCGGTTTGGTGGAACGCGTCTCGAAGGTATTCCCGCAACCGCAGGTGACCACGCATTTCTGATATTTCGGATGTATTTTCTCTCTCATTGCTTACCCTGAATATCGCTAAAAAATCTTGCCTTACCGTTAAGCCTTGTAAGTATAACTTCAGACAAAAAAATTGCAAATCCTTATGTGTTATAGAATTCCCGATATTTCGCGTTGCCGCTTAGACGCTGCACCAATCGATAAATTCAATATCTTATCTATTTTGACAGAATTCTTCCAAAAATAGCGCGCCCGATAATAGCATCATTCAAGCCACAAAAAAAGACTAATCATAAAGTACTTCCAAATAATAACTTACAAAATTGCACCGAAATATATTCCGTAATTCACAAAAATCCTGCAAGGTTATGGAAGATTTTGATTGAAATTGCGCAGATAATGTCGATAATAAGGCTGGATTTTCGCTCGGATCATTTACCCTTGGAGGACTCATGACCGGCGAACAGCGGCGGCAACAATTAAGCGACCTGCTGGCCCACCGCGGGTTTGCGGATTTGTCGGTCCTCGCTGAAACACTGAGGGTATCCGAGTCAACGGTTCGTCGCGATCTTTCACAACTGGAAGAACAAGGCTTTGTTCGGCGTACCCATGGCGGGGCGGTTTTTGTCAGTGAACGATCAGCCGTGCCTGCCTACGCTACACGAGAAGCGACAGCGGTTGAGCAGAAACAGGCTATCGGCCGAGTAATCGCGGATTTGATTGATGACAATGAAACGATTCTCCTCGATGGCGGAACAACCACATACCAGGTGGCCAGCCAACTGTTGAATCGACCGCTTCAGGTGGTGACCAACTCACTGCCTATTGCAAATTTGTTGAGCACGGCGAACAACATCGAGTTGATTTTCATTGGGGGATACATTTACCCCCGTACCGGCGTAGCCCTCGGACCACAGGCTCAGCAAATGCTCGAGTCGCTTAACGTCAGCAAAGTGATTTTCAGTGCCGCCGGCCTGACCGAGGACGCCTTGTACAACGTAAACCTGATGATCACTGAAATGCAACAGCAGATGATTCGCTGTGCGGACGAGGTTATCGTGGCGGCAGACAGCAGCAAGTTCGGAAAACGTTCTTTATCGCAAATTGGCGGATGGGAGCCAATTGATTTGCTGGTTACGGATGTCGGCCTTTCCGAACAATGGCGGCGGATATTGGAGAGCAAGGTCAAGTTGATCCTGGCCAATGGGGAAAAAGCATCACAGCAGAGTGGCCGGATCTCATGACCGACAACGCCAAACGCCAGCCGACAAAATTGAAAATGTGTAAACTCGTTATCTGTAAACGAGGTGGTGGATGAGTACGATCACTGGAAATGGTAGCCTGAATCGGACGGCTGTCGAACAAGTTGTTCGTCAGATTGTGCAAGAACGCATCGGTAGGCGGATGGTCGCCGGGTACCAGCCCAACCTGGTGGTAAATATTTCCGCCCGCCATATGCACATCAACCAGGAAACCCTTGAAATCTTATTCGGGCAAGGTGCCGAGCTGACGGTCCATAAACCGTTGTATCAGGATGGCTACTTTGCCAGCGAACAAATGGTGACCATCATAGGCCCACGCCATCGAACGATCAGTAACTTGCGAATCCTTGGCCCGTTGCGCCCGGAGAACCAGATCGAATTGGCTTTTACCGATGGGATTGCCTTGGGCGTGGATTTGCCGGTACGCATGAGTGGGGACACTAAGGGAACCCCCGGGTGTATCGTGCTGGGGCCAAAAGGGCATGTGGCTTTGGAGGAAGGATTGATCCGGGCCCAGCGACATGCCCACATGCATCCTGATGATGCAGCGCATTATGGCGTAGACAACGGTGATTTGATGCGCCTGCACGTGGATAGCAGTTGCCCGGTAATCTTCGACGATATCATTTGCCGGGTCAGTGAAAAAGTGAAGCTCGAGGTACACTTGGATACGGATGAGGGTAACGCGTGTGATTTAGCCAACGCCAGGCGAGTTGACCTGGTTAAACAATAAAGCGGAGAAAAGATAAAACCATAATGAAGCTCTGTGACGGGGATCGGTTGGTCCGCCCCGGAACCCTTTAAGGAGTTAACGCTGATGGCAGCACTGGAAGCATTAGGAATGGTGGAAACGAAAGGCCTGGTGGCCAACATTGAGGCGAGCGACGCCATGCTCAAGGCCGCAAACGTAAGGCTGGTCGGCTATGAAAAAGTCGGACGAGGTTACGTGAGCGCTTTTGTCCGTGGAGACGTGGCGGCGGTCAAGGCGGCGACCGATGCCGGCTCAGCGGCGGCCGGCAAGGTCGGCGAAGTGGTCAGTGTGCACGTGATCCCGCGCCCGCACAACGACCTGGCAGAAATGATACCCGGCGAAACAAAGCCCAAAGGTGGCGGTGCAGGGTCCAAAAAGCAGTAACAAAAAAATGCCGGACACGTCTCCACCTTGAGTGATGGTAGGGAAGATCAATTCCGGCAAAACCACGGATGTGTAAAAACAAACGCATTATTTCTCTTTCCCATAGACTGGAGTGGATCAAATGAGCGATGCACTGGGTATGATTGAGACTCTCGGATACACGGGTCTGGTTCAGGCCTCCGACGCCATGTGCAAGGCAGCCAACGTCGAGCTCGTGCGGCACATTCAGATCGGCGGCGGGTTCGTGACTAGCATTGTTCGCGGTGACGTGGGCAGCGTGAAAGCGGCGGTCGACGCCGGGGCCGAAGCGGCTAACCAGGTGGGCGAATTAATCTCCGCTCACGTAATCCCCCGCCCCCATGAGGGCTTGGAGTCGGTGTACTTTTAATCAGTAATTCACGGTTGGTCTGCAAACACGCAAAGGAATAGTCAGTCCTGACATTATCACAAAGGACGGACGCAACCATGATCGTTCTTGTCGCCAACATCGGAAGTACCTCATTCAAGTTTCGCCTGTTCAACATGCAGGACGAAAGGCAGCTTGCTGTCGGCGGGGCGGAACGAATCGGCGATGATCAAGCCAAGGTGAAAGTCGGCGAGCAGTTGTGGGAAGGCCGACTGGCCGACCATGGCGAAGCCATCGAACGTTGCCTCCAAATGCTACCAGATCCTAACATCAAGTTGGACGCAATTGGCTTCAAGGCTGTTCACGGCGGACCGATCTCCGGGGCTACCATTGTGGATGATAAGGTCATGTCCACCATGGATGAGTTCTCCGACATCGCTCCGGCCCATAACCCGCCGTACCTGGCGGCTATGAACGCGTTTCGGGAGAAGCTGCCCAATGTACCCCAAGTGGCGGCGTTCGAAACCGCTTTCCATCAGACTATTCCTGCGTCACGAACCACGTATGCGATTCCCTGGGAGTGGACGCAGGCCGGTGTGCGACGATACGGCTTTCACGGGGCCAGCCATAAGTACATTGCCGTGCGTACGGCGGAATTGACCGGACGCAGCGACTTACGCGTGGTTTCGTGTCATATCGGCGGCAGCAGTTCCATTTGCGCGATACGGGACGGCAAGAGCATGGGCAACAGTTTCGCCACCTCCGCCCAGTCCGGTGTTCCTCACAACAACCGTGTTGGGGATATTGATCCGTATGGGTTGTTGAAGGTTCTGCCAAAGTTTAATTTGAACTTCGAGCAGGCCCTTACCCAAATGGCCAAGCAGGGCGGACTGTTGGGAATCAGCGGGGTCAGCAACGACCATCGTGATATCGAGGAAGCCGCTGAACAAGGGAACGAGCGAGCCCAGTTGGCCTTGGATGTCCTGATTCAGTCGGTCAAGCATTACATCGGCGCGTACTTGGCCTACTTGAACGGGGCGGACATGCTGGTCTTTACCGGCGGTATCGGAGAGAACGGCGCTGAGTTTCGCGAAGCGGTATGTCAGGACATGGATTACGCCGGTATCAGGTTGGACTCGGAACGTAACAAGGTTCGCGGTAAAGAGGAAACCATCTCGGCGGCAGACTCCAAGGTCCGGATCATGGTCATCCCAACCAATGAAGAACTGGTGGTGGCCCGGCAGACCAAAGAGGTGTTGTCGAAATCGTAACGGAAAACCTAGGGCGGATCGGTGACGTAACGATGAATCGCCCGGCTATTGATACGCAGGAATTGAAAGTAATAACCAATTAAAGGAATCAACCTTTTTGAACAGGAGTAAGTAAGATGGCCCAGCAGGCTTTAGGAATGATCGAGACCCGCGGAATGGTGTCCTTGGTCGAGGCGACGGACGCCGGTTTGAAGGCGGCTAACGTGACCTACGGGGGGTGGAAACAGGTCGGCGGCGGCCTGGTGACCGTGGTCTTGGAAGGCGACGTCGCGGCGGTGAAGGCCGCGGTGGATGCCGGCGCAGCGGCGGCCGCCAAGGTCGGTGAAGTGGTCAGTGTCGACGTGATTGCCCGGCCGCACAGTGACGTAGCGAGAGTTCTGCCCAAAGGCTAACCCCCTGATCGTCGGCTGAGTGAACGAAACAGTTTCGGTCGGCGGATGGAGATGTAATTATGTTCATTGGGAAAGTGACCGGTACTGTGGTGTCTCCCCAGAAAGTCCCCCCTTTGGTGGGAAGCAAGCTGTTGCTTGTTCAGGCTTACAACGTCAAGGGGGATGCGCCCGCTACGTTGGTACAAACGCCCCGAACAGCCGTCGCTGTGGATAATCTTGGCGCCGGAGAAGGGGAATTTGTCCTGGTAACACAAGGTAGTTCCGCCCGCTTGACTGAAAGTACCAAGAACCTGCCGGTCGACGCGGTGGTCATAGGGATTATCGATACGATCCAGGTCGGCTCCCAAAAAATCGAGTTGCAGGAAACGTAAGTGCGGACAAAGCGCAAACGCGATTTGAAAGAATGAAACAAAGGATAAACGCAGCTAAGGGTGACGGCACACCCGTGGAGCGATTGATATGAGCGGCACAATTAACGAAACGCTGATCCGGGACGTGGTTAATGAAGTTTTGGGACGCATGCAAACCGGTCAACAACTGCCGACCGGTGCTGCTTCTCCAATTTCCTCTGGCCCGAATGGTACCGGCCGGGGCGGCAAAGACGGCGTATTCCAAAAAGTAGATGACGCCGTAGCCGCCGCAAAGGAAGCCCAGAAAAAACTGGTGGCCGCTTCCATGGAAACCAGGGCCAAGGCCATTCAATGTATTCGCGACAACATTATTGAACAGGCTGAAGAACTTGGCCAAATCGAATATGAAGAAACGAAAATTGGGCGAAAGGCCCATAAACCCGAAAAACTTTTAACTATTGGTAATCATGTGCTAGGCATGGAGATGTTGCGCACCGAGGCCGTCAGCGGAGATAACGGGCTTACCGTAACTGAATACGCTCCTTACGGCGTGATCGGCGTGATTACTCCCGTCACCCATTCCGTCCCCACCTTGGCCTGCAACGCGATTATGATAATTGCCGCTGGAAATACATTAGTTTGTAACCCGCATCCAAATGGATCCCATTGTGCGGCCATTGCTACCCAACGCTGGGCCAAGTTGATCCGCGAAGCAACCGGCCTTGAGAACCTTATTTGTCTGATTGAAAAACCGACTATCGAATCGGCCAACGAGGTATTTTCCCACGAAGATATTGACATGTTGGCGGTAACCGGAGGCCCCGGCGTGGTTCGAGTGGCTATGCAAAGCGGTAAAAAAGCCGTAGTGGCCGGCCCCGGAAATCCGCCGGTAGTGGTCGATGAAACGGCGGATATCGAAAAAGCCGCCGAGGGCATCATCTTCGGTGGAGCTTGGGACAATAACCTGCTGTGTGTGGGCGAGAAAGAAGTGCTGGTGGTAAACACTGTGGCCGATCAACTCATGAATGCCTTTGATCGCCATGGTGGATATAGACTGAACAACGAACAAATAAAAGCTCTTGCCCAAAAGGCATTGTACAGAGATGAAAAGAGCGGCCATTGGATGGCTAACAAGGAATACGTTGGACAAGACGCCTCGATTTTGGCCCAAGCCATTGGCCTGCAGGTGCCTGCCGGAACGGAGATGCTTTACGGCGAAGTGCCGGCCGGTGATCCCTGGTTGCTGGCTGAGCAAATGATGCCCTTTTTGCCCGTGCTCCGCTGTTCTAACGTAGATGAGGCCATTGCCCGCGCCGTTGAATATGAACACGGCTTCGGGCACACTGCCATCATCTGGTCGCAGAACGTAAACAACATGACCAAGATGGGCAAAGCAGTGGATACCACCCTATTTGTAAAGAACGGGCCGAGCATGGCTGGCGTCGGCCTGGGCGGAGAAGGCTATTGCAGCTTCAGCATCGCCACGCCTACTGGCGAAGGGGTGACCAGCCCGTTGACCTTTACCCGGTATCGCCGTTGCGTGATGGTCGAAAACCTGCGAATCCTGTGATCGCGGGCATGTTGGTTATGTAAGCGGTTTGATGATAATAGTATTTAAGAGGTTTTAAGAAGTAATGGTCCTTGGGCGTGTTGTCGGCAAAACCGTCTCCACTGTCAAACATCCTTCCCTTGAAGGAATGTGCATGCTGGTGGTGGAACCCATCCAGGCCAAGTCCTTGGATCCGGTATTGGCCTTGGATCAACTCGGAGCACGGGCCGGCGACCTCGTGGTGCTCAGTAGTGACGGCAAATACACCCGGGAGATGGTCGGCGATGATACCTCGCCCGCCCGCTGGACCGTGATGAGTATTATCGATAACCAGGATCGAGTATTGGAGCTGACTTCATGAGTCGGCCGGTGGTGACCGCCATTTTGCTGAACGACCTCTTGCGGGTGGGGGAAGAGATTCGCCTGCAAAAGCAATCGCTGATTACGCCGGCGGCCCGCGATTGGATCAAGGAACACGACGTTCCAATCACTTGGCTGGAGGATAGCAACCCGGGCAATGGCTCCTTGGCCGTGGTCATGGACGACAGCCTGGAAGAAATGCGGGCCATGCGAACCATGCTCGACCGCAATGGCGGGTTGGCCGAGGTGATCAAGCCGGGGCAGGAGATAGACGGTCTGATCTCCGCAACGCGAAAGTTGTGTGGCATGGTCAATCGGAACGAGGTGAGCCGCGGTGTGGTTTTTGCCCAGGACGGAGCCGTGCCGGTTTGTGTGGCCAACAAACATAAAGGCATCCGGGCAGCGCTGGGCATGAACGTGCCCATGGTGGAAGACGCGGTTCGTAAATTGGGGGTGAACCTGTTGGTGATCGAGTATCCAAACATGACCACCTACCAGATGAAACAGATGATCGAGCGCATGCTCAAAGGTGCGACGGCTCCGCAGCCGGAAGTAAGGGCTGCCTTGGAACAGATTAAACAGGGAGGCTGACGTGCGTTTTGGTGAAATTATAGGCAGGGTAACGCTAAGCAAGTACGACCCGATGATGCAGGCCGGCCGGTTTATGATTGTGCGACCGAACGATGCCGCCTCGCTTCGCGAACGCCGCGAAGGATCGGGCGAAATCGTGGTCGCCTATGACAACCTTGGTTCCTGCCCCGGGCAGCAGGTCAGTTTCAGCGAAGGCCGCGAAGCCGCCTGCCCTTTCCACCCTGATCGCGTGGCGGTGGATGCCTTTATCGGCGCCCTGTTGGATGATATTACATACGAAGCATAAGCGCTGCGTACGGAGACGATCTCATGGTAAACGAATTCAAAATCAAACAAGAGATTTGCGAGATCGGGCGACGAATCTATGACAAAGGTTTCGTCGCGGCCAACGACGGTAACATTTCCTACCGGATCAGTGACAAGGAAGTCCTTTGCACACCTACTCTGGTCAGCAAAGGTTTTCTCAAGCCGGATGATATCTGCAAAGTCGATATGAACGGCAAACAGATCTCTGGGCGTAAGAAACGAACTTCCGAAGTGCTGTTGCACCTGGAGATTTACAAGATGGATCCGGCCATCAAGGCGGTGGTGCATTGTCATCCGCCGCATGCGACGGCCTTTTCCGTAGCCGGTGAAGAGATTCCGACCTGTGTATTGCCGGAAGTGGAGATCTTTCTTGGCCCGATCCCGACGACTGTTTATGAAACGCCCGGGGCGCAAAACTTTGCGGATACGATTCGGCCATACGTGGGTAATTCGCGTATTGCCGTTTTGAAGAATCACGGCACGGTATCCTGGGGCGATACATTGGAAAACGCCTATTGGTGGAACGAAATTCTTGATGCGTATTGCCGCATTCTCATTTTGGCCAAGCAGGTAGGCAAGGTGGAACGCATCAGTACTAATAAGGTCAAAGAATTGATCGATTTGAAGGAGCATCTGGGGATTCACGGTGATCCGCGGACCATGCAGAACGCGGACTTGTGTATTAATACGCAGTTTGGTCGCGGTTATACCAATAACGGTGGTCAGGCGGCGGCACCGCCCAAGCCGTCGGCACCGATGACTCCGCCGGAAACATTGCGGCCGACGTCAAGTGGAAATAATGGCGGCAACGGTGCCGGTGACGCGGAAGTGGAACGCATGGTGCAGGAGATCACCGATCGGATCATGGCGGCTATGAAATAAAGGAATGCGCGAGCACGG
>CAZMVS010000292.1:0-5909 GCA_964569525.1 uncultured Planctomycetales bacterium | reverse complement strand
CTATCGCTTCTCCACCAAGTGGCTGGACGACGACCTGACCACCGGCGATAATAATGGCGGTGCCATCGAATCCGGCGGATTATACTACTACGGCTTCCGCTACTACTCCCCGAATCTGGGAAGATGGCTGAGCAGGGATCCAATTCAAGAGAAGGGAGGTATCAACTTATATGCCTTCTTAATAAATAATACATTTAACAAATACGATCCTTTCGGGTGTAGTCATTGTGGGGCTTGTAAATATGAAGATCGATGCTGTTATGAATGGAAAGCTGGATGGGAAGTGCTAGGCTATCAAGACCCAGTCACATGTGTTGGGAAAACCCTATATGCAATAGTTAATATAGCCGAACAGGTAATAATAGACACTCTTGCAACTATTGTGTTTTCTCAATGCGGTGCTGCCGGAGGGGTTGGAGCCGTTGTGGCGGCGTTTGGGCAGGTTGGGATCGAGGCCTATCTTATTGTATTAGCTTATGAGCTCTGCACCGACGAGTGGTGCACTGAAGATAGGTCCGCCGATCAGATATGCACGCCTAAATGTTTGTCTGAAACCATGTGTACCTGTCTTGCTGATGGAGGACAAGAGGGTTTTGCAACTGAAGGAGCGAGGCGATCACCATCATGCGAGTAAGAAATAAAAAGTGTCTTCTTTTATTACCTAGCATTATCATGCTATTGATAATTATCTATATTATTGTTTTTGTCGTTCGATGTCCTCTACTGTACGGGGTGGCGGTGCTATGCGCCGGTGGCTTAGTTGGAATTCTGATTAGATTCAAAAGATGTCTACGAAGAAGCGAGAAAGCCAGGTAGTGTGTTTGAAGCCAGGATAGGGGTAGGAAAGACCGATTACTCGGTCTCCCCTCCCTCCGAACCGTACGTGCGGTTTTCCCGCAAACGGCTCTCCGGTCGGTGGTTCACCGTACCACGGATTGACAAGTCCCGAGCATAGGCTGTTTCCAGGCTGAACAACCCATGTTCGGCTTGAATGCATTGGGACAGTCCCGAATGGCATGAAGCTAACGTCCTGCCTTGTCACCATCACGATGATACCATGGTCTGGGTTTTGGCAGCAGACTGTATCCTTCAGGCTGTCGCTCCCTGCGTCTGGGCTCCATTCGAAACGGCCGACGTGGCGGAAAGCCATCGACCAAAACCTCCACGGAAAACCCACCACCCCGCCGACATTACCGCTAAGACCAATACCTGCCGGCCTCCTTGTCCATATCCGCCCTTTTTTAGAGTTGCTCCGCATACAAGCTAACTATTGGATATACATAGACTTGGCGAAATTTTCACATATCTTCTCCCCACCTCCTGTCTCCTTACTCCGGACGTAAAGAATTATCCTTCTAAATTCGCTCCCCGCCTTGCCGATATACGCGAGTTATTGGGTAGATATTCGGCAGAGACACAAAATATTGGAAGCCAGGTCCGATAACCAATACTCTGTCGATTCAAAAGAAAATTCCTGCAAAAATTCTTGACGTTTGGATAGAGTTAGGGTATATTTAGGCAAACAAAAGGTGAACATGGAAGCGTCGCCAAGATTGATCGAAGCTGAACTCCTCCCGCTCTGGTCTCTTGCTCTGCAGAACCAACCGAAGGAGTCGAAATTCAAAAATATCCATCGCAGGGAGGCAAGCCGAATGGCCGGTGCAAATTGGGTGAATGATTTACCCCTCGTCGTGGTGGGCTGCGGTAAAGGTTATCGCCGAGCGATTCCTCCTCATGTCCTGGAAAATGAGAAACCAACCGCTGTTCCACATGCAAATGCCCACGCCGAACTCAACGGCAACGGCGTTGCATCCGCCGAAAACACTTGCCCTCTCCGGTGGACGTTGGCGAATCGATTGCGGGATTGGGGCCGAATGCTCCGGGCTTGCCAGAACGCCTTGTTGAAAAAGCATGTGTGCCTTGAACGCTTTGAGGCCCGGACTTCCTCCCGCCGACGTCGCGATCCGTCACGCCAAGCAGGCACAAACTCGTCCCCGAAATCCGCACAATGGCCCTTGCTGGCCATCGGACCGCATGGCTTAGCCGAGATAATGGAGAATCATGATGGCTGCCAAAAATTTTCCCCGTTTAACCCCCAAACAACTCAGGATCCTTACTCTCATTCGCGATTACCAACGCAAACGTGGCTATTCCCCGACGATGCAGGAGTTAGCCGACGTCCTCGGCGTCACCAAGGTCACCGTCTTCGAACATGTCGCCGTCCTCGAAAAGAAAGGTCTGCTCCGTCGTTCCAAGCACAGGGCACGTTCTTTGGAACTCACCCCACAGGCTGTCTTTCCGGATGAAGCCTCGAACAATTTGCCACTGGCAGGCCTAATCGCCGCCGGCGCCCCGATCGAGGCCGTCGAAGACCAAGAGGTCGTCAATCTTGAAGATATGTTCACCACCCGACGCGGCGCCTATGTGCTCAAAGTCTCCGGCAACAGTATGATCGACGAACATATCTGCGATGGGGATTTGGTCGTCGTCGAACGGCGGGAAACCGCGGAAAACGGCGAAACCGTGGTCGCCTTGTTGGAGAGCGGCGAGGCCACCTTGAAAAAATATTACCGGGAACGCAACGGCATCCGCCTTCAGCCGGCCAATCCCGATCTCTCCCCCATCCATGTCAAAAACGTGAATATTCAAGGCGTGGTCATCGGTGTGTTACGCCAATGCCGGTAAATCCCATCATCCGCTCAAAAACAACAAACACCCCCCTTGGCCTCAGGACAAATTGCACCTGAAAACCGCTCCTTACCCTCCCCCTCTCCTGTTCCGTTGCGCATTCCTCTTTCCGGAACACCGACCCTGTTATCCAAATGTGGTAAAAGATGTACTTGGTCAAGCATTGCGCAACATACAGAAAGGTGGACGAAATGTTTTATGTCGAGACGTTTATGAAATACAAAAAACGCGTATGGATTCTGGTAATAGCGGCCGAAAATAATATTACAAAACAAACCCATTTCAAAATCACTCGCAAACCCCGTCATGAAATGGATTTATAACAAAAATCACCCCGAACGGAACACCCGAAAACAAACCCATTTTCAACCCATTTAAATGCCTTGCGTGAGCAAAAACACGTCCGCATAGGTCGCATTCAAAAAGTGCGTTACGCTGATTAATCAGCACTGGATTAGACCAACCGTAACACTTTTTGCTCTTTTACAAATTGAACAATTGCGGAACCGCCAGCGAAATCGCTGGGATATAAGTCGTAATCAACAACACCACCAGCATGGCGATAAAGAACGGGACCAGGTGCGGCAATATCTTGCTCATTTTCGTCTCCGCAATCCCGCAGCCTACGAACAGGCAGGTGCCCACCGGCGGGGTACACAACCCGATACACAGGTTCATAATCAGAATGATCCCGAAATGAATCGGATGCATACCCAGGTCCATCACCACCGGCAAAAAGATCGGCGTAAAAATCAATACTGCCGGTGTCATGTCCATAAACGTCCCCACCGCCAACAGGATCAAATTAATGATCATAAAAATGGCGTACTTGTTATCCGTCAGGCTAAGCAGCGAAGCGCTGATATTTTGCGGAATATTCTCATAGGCCAATATCCACGACATGGCCATCGAAGTCGCGATCAGCAGCATCACCACCGCCGTAACGATGCCGCACTGCAGCAAAATCCCCGGCAAGTCCTTGATCTTCACCTCCCGATACACCACCATCGACAACAGCAATGCATACACCACCGCGATGGCCGACGCCTCCGTCGCCGTAAACCAGCCCAGCAATATACCACCCAGAACAATGACAACCAGCAACAAACAGGGAATAGCGGCAACTGTCCGTTTAATCGCCACACCCCAAGACACCCCCTCACCCTTACCGTACTGCCGCCGAACGGAAATAATACCCGCCACCAGCATCAGCGACAGCCCGATCAAAATCCCCGGCAGAAAGCCGGCCATGAAAATAGCAGCTATCGAAACCTGTCCCCCGGTGGCCAGCGAGTAAACAATCATCACGTTACTCGGCGGAATCAACAGTCCCGTGGTCGCCGCCGTGATACTGACCGACGCGTTGAAATCACGGTGATAGCCCATCTTGTTCATGATGGGCACCATGAATCCGCCTACCGAAGAAACCGCCGCGGTGGCCGACCCCGAAATCGAACCGAACATCATGCAGGTCACCACGTTGACGAAAGACAACCCGCCGCGCAACCGACCAACGTAAGCATCTGCCGCTTCCATCAACCGCCGGGCAATCCCCCCTCGCCCCATCAACAAGCCGGCCAGGATGAAAAAGGGAATGGCCAACAGCGCAAAACTGTCAAAGCCCGTCGCCATTCGCTGGGCAATAGCCAACAACGCCGGCGGACCAAATACCGCCGGACCACCCACCGCGATAACCGCCAACAACGAAGCGATCCCGATGCAAAAGGCAATGGGAACATTCAAGACCATCAACAAAATGAAACTGACGATCAATACAATCAACGGAAGATCCATCATGTCACCTTTATGTCTCGCGCCACTCGCTCAAAGCTTGCCAAGGCTTACTCAAAACTTTTGCTTCTACCTTCCTCAGACACTTCCTCTTCCAACTGGCCCTTAGCCAAAGCCACGATCCGCTCCAGCAGAAACTCTCCGCTATACAACGTCAGGAAGAAACCACTGATCGGCAAGGCGAGATACACGTATCCCATCTTCAATTCCAAGGCTGCTGACTCTTGTCCAAGTTCAAGGTTTTGCAATACCAGCTGGACACCTCCGATAGTCAACACCAACAGGGAAAACAAAGCCACTACACCGAAAGAGAATATCTCCGTGTAAATACGTCTTGTCGGCGGAAGTTTCATCACGAAGTAATCAATGCCCAGATGCGCCCCGCGGTTCAAGGCCACACTGGCTCCCAGCAGACCGACCCAAACCAGCAGGAAGATAGCCAACTCCGACGTCCAGTTACTTGGCGAATTCATAACGAAGCGGGTGAATACCTGCCAGACCACCACCAATACCAAAGCCGCCATGGACGCCGCCACCAACGTCTCCAAGACCAGGTCCAATACCCGTTTGATCTTTTTCAATACTTCCATCAGTTCTTACACCTCTTACCGTTACTGCACTTGTTGTATCTTGTCCGCCAACTCGCCGATTTCCGTACCTTCGAACTCCGCCCAAAGCGATTGCACCGATTGACGGAATGGTTCCTTATCAGGACGAAAGATTTCCACGCCCGACTCTTTCACCGTCTCCAGCGACTTTTGCGTTTCCTCCGCCCAGAGCTTACGCTGTAATTTGACCGATTCCGTGGCAGACTCTTTCAATATGCGATGGTGTTCGGGCGACAGCCTGTTCCATGTACGCGTGCCGATAATCAGCAAGTCCGGCACGCGCACATGCTCGTCCAGCGTATAGTACTTGCAGATTTCGTAATGCTTGGAGATGGCAAAACTCGGTGGGTTGTTTTCCGCGCCGTCCACTACTCCCTGCTGCAGGGCACTGTATAACTCGCCCCAGTCGATCGGTGTCGGCGAGCCGCCCATGGCCTCAACCATGCAAAAACTCATGGGGCTTTTCTGAACCCGGAACTTCAGGCCCTTTAGATCTTTCGGATCACGAATTTGCTTATCCGTCGTATAGAAACTGCGTGCGCCGGCGTCATAATAACACAAGCCCTTCAAATATTTGTCCGTGCCGGCATTCAATAGTTCTTCGCCGATAGGCCCGTTAAACACTTTCCACATATGCTGGTCATCACGAAACAGGTAAGGCAGGCCGAAGACCTTCAGCTTGGGCACGAAGCCTTCCATCGGACCGGTGGAGGTCTTGGTCATGGCGATCATGCCCAACTGGACCTGCTCAATGCACTCCCGTTCCGAGCCCAATTGTTCGCTGGGATAAATATCAATCTGCAGCCGCCCGCCGGACTTTTC
>CAZMVS010000291.1:0-2809 GCA_964569525.1 uncultured Planctomycetales bacterium | reverse complement strand
GCGTAGCTGGCGGCTTGCGGGGGGATGGCTCGTAAGACCGCGGGGTCGGCCAACTGTTTGCCGGCGATGCGGAGGTACTTGTTGTTTTTCCTGTCATTGCGAATGACCATTTCGCTACCCATGGATCGGCCGGTGTAACCAATGGTCCAAAGAAGTTGTTTGCAATTTTGCAAACGTAAGGCGGCGAGGACATGTTCGGGGCGGTCTTTGACGACTTCGCCGACGCGTTGGCGGATGCGTTGGAAGTTGATGTAAATTTCGAAGCCGCGGTTGGCACCGTCGAGACGTTTGTGGGCTTTGGAGAACCAGGGTTGCGAGCCGAGGCTGGTGGATTTTCCGTTGATGACGTTGAGGATTTTAGCGAGAGTGCCTTTGCCGAAGGCGATGACAAAAAGCGAGTCAATCGGCGCCCATTCAGGGGTGGCCCAGTCGGGCAGACGTTCGTCAACGAGGCGGTAATAGGTGTGTTCGCCGTGGGTAAGGGTTTTGACTTGGCCGTTTTCCGCGTCGGCGTAGGTCGCGAGCAGGGTGCGGACGCGGCGTTCGATGGCGGTTTCCATGCCGGTGCGGTCGATGAGCAAAGCGGCCTGCATGGTGTTAAGCTTGTAGGAGCGTTCGTCGTATTTGTAAGAGGTAATGTCCAGTAAGGCAAAGGCGTGGGGGCGGCGGGAGAGCAGGGGCATGGTGCCAATCACGTCAGCGAAGAAGCGGCCTTGTTCGGGGATCACGCCCACGGAGTTGAGAGTAGTAAGCCAGCCGGCGAGGCGATCGACCTGACCGCCGGGGGGCGCGTTGAGCATTTCAGGCGTGGGCCGAGCGAAATAGACGGCCATGCTGTCCGCAGGGAGACAGGTATCCAAGGGCTGACTTTCGCCCGCAGCGGAGAAGAAAGTTGCGCTCAAACTGATTAAAAATGCGGATATATGCACGTTCACCTCGTCGTCATTGTGGAATAAAAAACCAGCCCGCTGAGGCCACCGGTTTGGAAGCATTATACACGCCAACAAGCGGACGGTCTCAACAGGCCGGGATTAAATTTTCAGTGAGCAAATTATTTATGATTCGCTCTATTGTTCAGGGGTCGGTTGTACAGGGAACGGTTTTTCGCTTTCCTCCATCCAATATGGGTGGGAGAAGTTTTTCGGCATCTTGCGATCGAGTCGTTTCATAGTTTTTTGAAGGTCCGATTGAAAGTCCTCGAAAGTTTTCCATTCGACGTGGGTATCCAGGTAAAGAACATTTGTTCCTTCATAATCGTTAATAGCTGGATCTTCGTAAACAAGTATATTATCAATGGCCGCGGTTAATTTTTGTCCCGGGATATAAATATAGGAGTTTTTACCATCCGGATCGCTGGGTGAAACCAACGTCTGTGGTTGGATTGCTTCTATCTCGACTAATTGGTTCAGATTATCCGGGAATTGATGGTTATGTTCCTCGGACCAGCGAATAGCAGCCGTGCCGATCTCATGCAAATTTGCGGCGCTGACCGTTCGCCTGGACATCTCGCGTGCTCGAGCCAAACCAGGTAAAGCGGTAGCGGTACCAAGAGCCAAACCGGCGACTATGGGTGTCGCCAAAGACGAGGAAGGGATGTCCATAACCCATGGGCCGTGGCTGGTTATCTCAATTCCATTTTCCGTGATGGTTGATCCGCTGATACTGCCGAAGAGATGATCTTCAAAAGTGGAAAGGGAGGGGACGAGGGTTATGTCGGCCTGGATATCGAAACGCTGCAGGAAAGAAATCGCGGTCTGTTTGATCATCAGTAGCAGGCCGTACATTCGCCGGAGATTGAGGCGGTTGTTTGAGTAGCTGACCATGAAAACATCCTGGGGCAACAGTTTGCGGGCCCGTTGGAAATCGGGATTGTCCAAAATGCTTTCGCGTTGATCCAATATCTGGTCAAGGCTGAAGCGAACCATCTGTGGATATAAGCCCATGAACAGGTAACCGTTGTGTCTGCACCAAGCGGGAGCAAATGGTATAGGCAAACCTTTCACATTCAGGAAATGGATTCGATGATCGCGGTAGTTTTCCGAAGCGGTAGCGAGGTATCTTTCGATATCATATTTATCGGCCAGATTTTTGATGGCCTCGCTAAATTTGGTGGCTATCTCGGTATTCGGCTTAATCGCGACACAGAGAGTCAGACCGGTGGAAAGTATGCCGCCCTGCTGTGGTGAGTCATAGGCTACATAAGTGTTTCCGAGGCTTGCCACGAGGTCATCGCGCAGGTTATAGCCGATGGCATCATTAATTTTCTGGATCACTTTGTCGAAGTTCATGTCGGCGGGCAAGCTGGCGGGCTGAGTAGAACTTTTGATTGTTTCAAACATGTAATCATATAATTCGACCGGAGGCATTAAATGACCCGCAGAAGCCCAGTACACTTCCCGGGGGATCATGCGCAACTGGTCATCCGTAACCGGTTTGGTGTTTTTCGTGAAGCGGGACATTCCGGGGGATGGATCATGGGTCAACATTTTATAACAGATGCCCTCCGCCTCGGCCCGGGCAGACATAAAGAAGGCTTCTTCGGTAAATCCCTGCTGTTTCATGAATCCTACTATGCCGCCTGGTTGGCCGAAGATCGGCACGTTGCCTGCCGCTAATAATGGTTGCAGGATATCGTTGATGCGATAGAGCCCTTCGTAATCGATGAACATAAAGGGAGGGTTGTCTTTCAGGTTGTGGACTTCGGCGGCGGTCTGGAAGCGAGGATTGTCGGTCAGTGATTTTGGTTCCGCTTCCATGAGGTGACCGGTAAGTTTCATGCCGGTCGCCACGATAAATTTATCGTTCAGGA
>CAZMVS010000290.1:0-1909 GCA_964569525.1 uncultured Planctomycetales bacterium | reverse complement strand
ACGGACCCGCAGACGGGGTGGCGGCGGGCGATCCGCTCAGTGGTATAACGAAAACCGACTCCCTGAACATTTCCCGAATACAGGATTTTTTTACGAATTGTGCTGTTATCGGCCGTCATCCTGAACGTCCCTTCCGCCGGCAGGTTTTACGATCTCGTTGGTTCTCCTGCATGTGCAGTCCCCGCAGAGGTCGCATGAGCCGTCTGCGGGGATTTTCTTAGTGTTGTATTGTACGGATCGTTGCGAATATTTTCAGGGGAATCGCCTATTTTTCGAAATCATCCAGCGACTTATCGAGTTTTTCCACCTGCTCGCCGGTAAGCAGGAAAACCTTGCTCGTACCGGCCAACTCGGCGTATTTGCTATCCGGATTGTCCTCGGGACCTTTCTGAGAGACATGGATCTCGACTTCTTTACCGTCGGAGAGGACAATACGAACCTGTCGGGTATTGTCCTGCAGGCCATAATTGCCCGGTTTTTCAACGTTATAGGACACGTATCGCTGGGTTTTCAGATCATTGATGGCTTTGATCGCCTCGGTGATCTTGTTCTCATCCACGGGTACTAGCGTATGGGGCAGGCATTTCCATTCCTTCCCTTCCTTTTGCCTGCGGAGGGTGATTTTATCACCCTGTGGCGGGGCGAAGGTGATCTCTTCCACGTTGTCCGCCACGAAATCCGTAATCTGGAGGTCATGGAATTCGGCGGTGGCGTCTTCATAGACTTTCTCGTCCAAGCGGTAAATCATTTTTCCATCCGGCTTGGCGGCGAAGACGCCGTTGTCGGTTTGGCCGATCAGCAGGCGGTATTCTTTCATCGCAGGAGCGGAGGCCGGCTGGGTTTCGTTGGGTTTGCTGGTCGGGGTAGGTTGTTCCACGGAGATTGCCATTGTGATCGCCGATTTTTCCAGGCCGAAGTCCGCCTTTGAGCCTTGAACCAAACCTTTGGCCCGCAGGGCGGCGAGGTCTTGAAGCAGGTTACGAACCGCATCCTGGTTGGCCTCGGCCTCTACCGGCTCAGTCATTTGCCAATCATTCTTGGGTTTCTCGAGGGTGACCTGGTCAGTGCCTGGCTGGTTCAAGGTAAGCTTTCGAACCCGTGAACGGCTGAAGCTGAACACCTGACGATTCTGGTACGTGACCGGACCGGCCAGCAGGGGGGTGACCTCATCTTCGCGGACCACGGCAACGACTTCTTCCGCCGCGTTGCGAACCAGGGCCATCTTGCCGCTGGTATCCGTCGGCCCTACCAGAACAGTGGCTTTGCCGAGCTTCCCTTGTCGTTCAATGGTGATTTTGGCCCGGGGCTTATCCCAGTTCAGGGGAATCATTTGCAGTTCAGGCATATCCTTGGTGACGAAGTTGGTCGCTTTGAGGCTGTTGATTGATTTGATTAATTCATCGACCGCCACAGTGTCAGCCTGTGTACCATCGGCCAATCGCCAATCGCCGGGAGCCTTTTTCGTCAGTATCATCGAACCGTTGGGTGTTTGCGCGGTGATTTTCTCGGCATTGCCGCTGGTGACTTCGACCATATCTTTTTGACGCAGTTCAGAGAGGGGTTTGGTCAATTTATCAAAAGAACCGGAGTCGATCGAAACCACCCAGGGTGCCCGGCCGACTTTAGCGAAAAAGTGTTCGGCATCGGTTCCGGTGGACGCTCCTACCAACAGCTCATAGGTTTTTTCTTCAGATGAAGGTTGGGTATCCGCCGGCTTAGTGTCCGGTTCGCCCGGCTTGGCCTTTGGCGGGACGGTTTTCGTGACCTGCATGGTGATCTTCAAACGCGGAGGCTCCAGGCCGTACGGTTTGTAAGAAGCGGGTTTATTATCCTTAAATTCCTTGGCCGAGAGTTTTTTTACCGCGTCGATCAATTTGTTTACGTTTTCTCCGTCAGCCCGGCCGCTAGG
>CAZMVS010000289.1:0-17108 GCA_964569525.1 uncultured Planctomycetales bacterium | reverse complement strand
TACAAATAATCGCGGATCGCAACGAATTGGAAATAATATTTAACAACTTGCTTTCGAACGCGGTTAAATACAATAAAGATAATGGTAAAGTTGACGTGTCCGTCACTGAAGATGTTGAGAATGATCAACTGGTCATTGCAGTATCCGATACAGGTATTGGCCTAAGACCAGAAGATGCGGATCGGTTATTTAAGGATTTCGTACGGATCAAAACCGATAAGACGCGTTCTATTCTCGGTAGCGGTTTAGGTTTGTCCACCGTCAAAAAATTGGCAATTCTTTACAACGGCAGTACTTCCGTTAGCAGTGAACCGGATGTGGGAAGTACCTTTACCGTTCGGTTAAGTCGAGATGCACAAAAGCAGGTAAGAGATAATGAATCGGTCACAAATACAGAACTGGCTACGAGAGGATGACCCGGGGCGGCTTTCATCGCTTTGGACACAGGCGGATACGATTCGTCGAGATAACGTCGGGGATGAAGTGCATCTGCGCGGCTTAATCGAGATATCTAATTACTGCGTAAGAAATTGTGCTTACTGTGGAATTCGTGCAGGAAACAAACACGTAGAACGATACCGCATGGAAAAGCATGAGATCCTGGCCTGTGCCCAACATGCGGTTGAACTTGGTTATGGAACGATTGTTCTCCAATCGGGAGAAGATCCGACTATTATTGGCCAGTGGATGACGGATTTGGTCAGATCGATCAAAAGGCAAACGTCTTTGGCAGTAACTTTGAGCCTGGGTGAGTGCAGCGAGGCGGAACTGGCTTCGTGGCGGGGCGCCGGTGCAGATCGATATCTGCTCCGCTTTGAAACCTCTAATAGAGATTTGTATGAGTGGATCCATCCCTCGCTGCCTGCCCGGCGCTCAGATCGATTCCAGATTTTGAAGCAACTTCAAGAACTGGGCTACGAAACCGGCAGCGG
Organism: uncultured Planctomycetales bacterium; assembly: GCA_964569525.1. Classification (GTDB taxonomy): domain Bacteria; phylum Planctomycetota; class Phycisphaerae; order UBA1845; family PWPN01; genus JAAYCU01. Next base: position 16,176 of record CAZMVS010000289.1, on the reverse strand, counting down.
TTTAATGATCGGTCTGCCGAGTCAGACGTACGAAGATTTAGCGAATGACATTGCTTTATTTGCTGAATTGGGTTTGGATATGATCGGGGTTGGTCCATTTATTGCTCATCCAGAAACTCCCCTTGGTCAAGCTTTTGTGAAGAGTACTTTCAGCCTTGGAAATTCCATCAATGCCGACAATCAGGTTCCCAATACCGAGCTTATGACCTACAAAGTTCTGGCATTGACCAGGATTGTCTGCCCGCAGACCAATATACCCAGTACAACGGCTTTGGGGACGGTGAATAAAAAGGGAGGCCGATTGCTTGGTTTGCAACGTGGCGCCAACGTCATCATGCCGAACATGACACCTATGGAATATCGACGGAAATATGAAATATATCCGGCAAAGGTATGTTGCGAGGAGCCCGTTGAAGAATACCACCGTCAATTATTACTTGCCTTGGCGGAGATCAATCGGCGCGCAGGGACCGGACGGGGCGATTCCCCGCTCTATCTTATGTCTAAACACTCTCGCTCAATAAATTAAGGAAGGTGTAACATGTGTGCATTAGCTCAGATGAATCTCAGCGATAATGCAATGGATTTTATAAATGATAACTATCTTGAAGGTCTTGTACGAGATACTCAACCAGATCGCAAGCAGGTTCACGATATTATTAGTAAAAGCTTGAGCAAGGAACATCTCAGCGTGGAGGAGACCGCCGCTTTGGTCAAGACGGAGGATGCCGATCTTGTGGAAGAGATATTTGAGGCGGCCCGCACGTTAAAGCGAACGGTTTATGGCAATCGGATTGTTCTTTTTGCTCCCCTTTATATCGGAAATGAATGTGTTAACGATTGTGCTTATTGCGCTTTCAAACGATCAAATAATTCGGTTATTCGCCGCACGTTGAATGAAGCAGGAATTTGTGGACAGGTGGAGGCCTTGGAAAACAAAGGTCATAAGCGATTAATCCTGGTATTCGGCGAGCACCCCCGGTATGACGCTGAATTTATTGCCAACTCGGTGCGAACAGTTTATGACGTAAGAGTCGGGCATGGCAAGATTCGTCGGGTCAATATTAACGCCGCTCCACTCGATCACGATGGCTTTCGGGTTGTCAAAGAAGCGGGCATTGGCACGTACCAGATATTCCAGGAAACGTATCATCATGAAACATATCGTCGTATGCATCCACAGAATACGCGAAAGGGTGACTATACCTATCGTCTGGACTCACTAAATCGGGCGATGGAAGCGGGTATCGACGACGTTGGGATTGGTGCATTGTTTGGTTTGCACGATTGGCGTTTCGAGGTGCTTGGGCTGGTATCACACGCATTACACTTGCAGGAACGGTACAACGTCGGCCCACATACGATAAGTTTTCCGCGATTGCGAGAAGCTTGCGGTGTAGTATCGGATAAAAAATACTTGTTGAATGATCAGGAATTTAAGCGTTTGATTGCAATTCTTCGGTTGGCGGTGCCATATACGGGTTTAATTTTGACCGCGAGGGAAAAGCCTGAATTGCGCCGCGAGGTTATGGGGTTCGGTGTATCCCAGATTGATGCCGGCAGCCGAATTGAAATTGGCGGATACACGGAAGCCGGCGATGCGCAATGCATGGAACGCGAGCAGTTTGAATTGGGAGATATTCGGCCTTTGGATACAGTCATGCGGGAATTGCTCAGCGATGGTTATATTCCCAGTTTTTGTACGGCGTGCTATCGTTTGGGGCGCACCGGTGAGCACTTTATGGAGTTTGCCATTCCCGGTTTTATCAAGCGGTATTGCACACCGAACGCATTGAGTACCATGATGGAATATCTGGTGGATTATGCATCGCCGGAAACGCGTGCTGTCGGCGAAAGGCTAATTGCCGAAGAGCTTGATAAGCTGGACGACGACAACGTTAAACAGCGATTGATTCAATGTCTGGAACGGATCAAGACGACGAATGATCGGGACTTGTTCTTTTAATGTGGACTAACTATTTCTGCTTTTCAGCAAAGCGAGACTGAGATGAAAATGGCACCTCGTGGCATGCGTTTACATATCGGTCTGTTTGGTCGTCGAAACGTGGGGAAATCCTCCTTGCTGAACGCCTTAACCAGGCAGGCAATCTCCATTGTTTCCAATGTGGCAGGCACAACAACCGATCCTGTCGAAAAACCCATGGAATTGCTGCCGATCGGGCCGGTACAGTTCATTGATACGGCGGGAATTGATGATATCGGCTCGCTAGGTCAGCAACGCATCGAGAAAACACAACAGATATTTACTCGGACCGATGTAGGAATCATTGTCGCAGAGGCCGATCAGTGGAATAAATTTGAAGACTCGCTTCTTAATGAGCTGACGCGCCGCGAGATTCCGACTATTGTGGTTTTCAATAAAACGGATATGGGTAATCCGCCTCCTGAAATAATCAAACGACTTAACAATGATAAGATTCATTGGTTGCAAGCCACGGCAACGCAAGGCGAAGGCGTATTGCAATTACGAGAGGCTTTGATCAAAACGGTTCCAGATGAATGGATTAATTCGCCCACAATCCTTGGTGACTTAGTCCCACATGGGGATTTAGCGGTTTTAGTAGTCCCAATCGACTTGGAAGCGCCCAAGGGTCGCCTGATTCTGCCGCAAGTCCAAAGCATTCGGGATATTTTAGATAACGAATCGTATTGTATGGTGGTCAAGGAAAGTGATTTGTCATCAGCACTAGGCCGATTAAATACCCCCCCCGCCCTGGTGGTCACCGACTCACAGGCCTTCGCCGAGGTGGCAGCGAACACACCAATGGACGTTCCACTAACCTCTTTCTCAATTGTGTTCGCCCGCTTCAAGGGCGACCTTGAGGAATTTACACGAGGCACAATGGCTATTGATCAATTGCGGTCTGGGGATCGTGTGCTAGTAGCGGAAGCTTGTACCCACCATCCTATTGGAGACGATATCGGACGGGTTAAGATTCCCCGTTGGCTCAATGATTACGTTGGAGGGCAACTCAACTTCACACATGTACAAGGTCATGACTTTCCCGCGGATCTTGGGGAGTATCATCTTGTCATCATTTGTGGTTCCTGCATGCACAATCGCCGAGAGGTCCTTACTCGGATTATGCAATGTCGAGAAGCTGGCGTTCCTGTTACCAATTATGGGTTAACTATTGCATTTTCGTTGGGCATTTTTGAGCGGGCTATGTCCCCCTTCCCCAAAGCCATGAAAATCTATCGGAAGCCCGGAAAAATGACGAAAGCATCCGTAGGCATCGAGGATTGATGGGCATCTATTATATAAATTTCATCAAAACCATGTAATCAAGGATCTGGACATGCGTTTGGAATTCCTGCATGATTATGTCAGGAGGCCAACGTAATGCATACAAATTTAATGTCCGGTTTATTGATTACCTTATTTCCGATCGTTTCCGCCTTTGCTCAAAATATGCCCATTAATCCCACCCCAATGGTTGGCGATTGGTCGGCGGAGCAGACCAGTTGTCGCCCGATTTCGTTGAAGGCGGTGAAGCTGAGCGGTTTTCTCGGTGAGCACGTGGAGGCCAACAACAAGGTCAGTATTCCTGCCGGTCTGGAATGCCCCATCCCAAAAGCGTTGGAATATATGGTGGAAGGCGAAAAGATTCCCAAAAGCTGTCAGCGGCTTGCGGTGGACTCTGATTTTTATAAATGGCTGGAAGGGGCATGTTATGCCATTGCCTATGATTCCTCGCTAACCAAATTGAAGAAAAAGGTCAACGGCTATGCCGACATGTTGATTGAGCTGCAGGAAAAGAATGGATACTTAGGCACGCGGATCAGTCCGGAATACCCGTTTGATACCCGGATTTATCATGATCTTTACGTGGCGGGTCATTTTACTGAGGCGGCAGTCGCTCACTACAAGGCCACCGGTGATGAGAAGCTGTTAAACATCGCCAAAAAGTATATCGATTTCTATATCCAGAAATACAAAGAGGGGCACTCGTATTTCAAGGAAGTGGGCGAGAAGGAGCATCCGGAAATTGAGCCGGCTCTTGTTCGATTGTACCGAGCAACGGGAGAGGAGAAATACCTGGAATTCGCCGAGGTTATTACCGGCATGGCCAAGATCACGCCCGAATTGGCGGACGTCTGGGCGGGGATGGGCAAGCGGCACGCGGTTCGATTGTGTTACCTGCTCACCGGTGCTGCCGAGCTTTATGCTCAAACGGGGGAACAAGCCTGGTACCGGCATTTGCCCAATCTGTGGAGCGAAATCGTCAATCAGCGGATGTACGTGACCGGCGGCATTGGAAAAGGCGAGATTGTTCCCGTCCGCCCGTATGATTTACCGCCGACACTGGAAGGGGAATCTTACGGGGACATTGCAGAGACCTGCGCGTCGGTCGGCCTGATGATGTTCACCTGGCGAATGCATGGGATCACCGGCCAAAGTAAATATTTCGATATCATCGAACGGATTCTTTATAACCATTACCTGGGGGCCATCTCGCAGGATCACTTGGGGAATTTCTATTTTAATTCCCTGCGACGGATCGGTGATCTGAGCAACCAGACCGACCACGGGGCCAATCCGGTTCGCCGATTGCATCTGCCTGAGATACACAGCACCACTTGTTGCCTGCCCAATTCCTGGCGGTTTTTTGCACAGCTGCCGGAATACGTTTTCAGCACTGCCGGCGATACCATCATGGTCAACCTGTACACCGGGGCCAAGGCTTCATATAAGCTGGATGACGGTCCGATCGTTGAGTTGGAAATGACAACCAAGTATCCACATGAGGGTCATGTTGAGATAACTGTCACTCCTGAGGAAGAAACCCGGTTTTCATTGGCGTTGCGCATTCCGCAATGGTGCGGGAAGGCTTCGGTTCAAGTCGGCTCAGAAAGTGCAAAGAGGGTGAAGCCTGGGCAGTATCACACAATTCGTCGCCAATGGGAGGAAGGTGATGCTATAGTGCTCGAGATGCCCATGGAGCCCCGCTTTCTGTTGGCTCGGCCCGAGATTGAAGAGTACGCCGGGCAAGTGGCCTTGCAACGCGGTCCGTTGATTTACTGCTTGGAGAAAGAGGACGCGAAAGGGCTGGACTTGTCCCGTGTGGTGGTTTTGCTGGAAGATGACGAGCCGGAAGACTCGGTCAAAGTGGATTTCGACGAAGACCTGGGATTTTACGTGCTTAAAGTCAAGTCCGCTGAAATAGCCGCCCCGCCTGAGGATTCATCCGCTTATTACGCGGTGGATACCCTCGAATTGGACAATGAAGAGCGGATTCAACTGATCCCCTTCTATTTTCGGGCAAACCGGCAACTCGATACCCGCTGGCGAACATGGCTTCCCTTTGAACGAACGTACTAACGTGTTCTCTGATTGCCAGGCATTGTTTAATCCACCAGGCGATCGATTGTTTTGAAATAATGGTCGAAGACTTTCCGGGGCTGGACATCGGCGGCCACCAAGTGCGGCTTTTGTTTTGTTTTCGGATCAAAGCGGGACAGGCCGATCAGTTCGTCGCTTTGCAATTCGATTTCCACCCTGCCTGCCCGCCAGTTGCACAAATTCGGTTCGAAAACACACATGGCGGCGAGCGGATCGTGCATAGTGATTTTCGGTCGGCGTTCGAACCAGAGTTCCGCCATGTCAGCCACGACTTTCAACGGGCCGCGGTTCAGTCGTTTGTGACAATCCTCCCGTGACATGGTACAGCGGGTGGTGACGTCAAGACCAATACAGCGGGTTTCCGGTGGCCTGGCGTTAAAGGTGATAGCGGAAGCGTATGGATCAGCGATGACGTTCCATTCGCGCAAGCCGTAGCCGGTCGGCCGAGTAAGATACAACCCGCCCATCATAACGTAGCGTTTCAACAGGCTGGGGATTTCCGGATCGATGGCAAACAGCAGACCGATGTTGGTCAACGGCCCAACGCTTAATAAGGTCAACTCCCCGGGGCGTGAGCGAATGGTTTCCCGTAAAAATTCAATGGCGGTCGCGGAGGGGAAGTTTTTGCGATGAGGATATTTTTGCAAAACCTTTTTCTGATCAACCGCGCTGGTACGTTTGGAAAGCAAGGATTTGGGAGTACCTGCATGGATGGGGATATCCGTTCGGCCGACGGCTCGGCAGACGGCATCGATCAGCTTCGCGCGGTTAACGGCTTGGCCGCTAACCGTGGTTATACCCGCCAATTCGCAGCGAGGCTGTCCCAACAAATAGAGTAAGGCCAATGCATCGTCTATATCCCCACCGATATCCGTATCGAATAAAAGAGGCACTTTTTCATCGGAGTTCTCTTGTTCGTCGCCATACAGGTTCTGGCCCATGACACCTGCTGCGGAAAAAGCCAACAAGCTGTATCCGCCCTGCCTTAAAAGTCGTCGCCTGGTTATTTCTTTGTGGAACATGACACACCTTGGAGCTTGTGAAAATCCCTTAAGGTTAGTTTATCAGCATAGTTTATTCGACAGATAAATTCTTGAATCCCATGCCCGCGGCGGGTAGGGTATTCGTGGTCAAAATTTCACAAATAGGTTAACAGAAAAGGATCGGCCTTACACGAAGTATTTTTGATGTCACGCACAACGGGCAAGGAGAAGCTATGACGCAAGAACAGTGGGAACAACTGCTAAGCGTAATCAACGGGGAGGTTCTGGATCCTTTGCCGGTGGGGTTTATTATCGATAGTCCCTGGCTGCCGAACTGGGCGGGATATAGTATCCTTGATTATTTCACCTCGGAATCCATCTGGCAAAAGGCCCACGGCAAGGCGATTGAGACTTTTCCGAAAATTACGTTCCTACCGGGCTTCTGGTCTGAATACGGGATGTGTACTGAGCCGTCGGCGTTTGGTGCCAAGTGCATCTGGTACGAAAATGAATTTCCGTTTGCGGGAAAGGTCGTAAGTGATCCGCAAGCGGCAGCCGGCCTGGCCAAGCCCAATCCGCGGCATGACGGATTATTGCCGTTTATGCTCAAGCGGCTGCAGCAGCAACAACCGGCAATTGAAAAGGCGGGTCACTCAATCCGTTTCGCCGTAGCCCGTGGACCGTTGAATATCGCGACCTTTTTGATGGGTGGCACGGAATTCATGATGGGATTACACACCAATCCGGACGAGATGCACAAGCTGCTGAAAACGGTCTCCGATTTTTTAGTGGATTGGCTGCAATTACAGGCCCAGACGTTTCCTTCGATAAAGGGCATTATGATCCTTGACGATCCGGTGGGATTTGTGGGGCAGAACGATTTTGAGCAGTTCGCTCTGCCGTATTTGAAGAAAGTCTTCTCGGCCATTGACGCCGATGTTCGTTTCTTCCACAACGATGCCAAGGGACAGGTTTGTGCCCCCTACTTGCCGGAGATCGGTATCAACCTTTTCAACTTTGCTTATGAGCACAGTTTGTCGGAAATGAAAGAGTGGACCAATAACCAGGTAGCCTTACTGGGTAATATTCCGCCGCGTGACGTGTTGGCAAACGGTTCTCCGGTGGATGTTCGTAAGGCTGTCCGCCAAATGCTTGATTCCGTGGAGGACAAAAGTCGGATTGTTTTGTCGTGTGGAGGCGGAATGCCGCCGGGTGTATCCACGGAAAATATTGTAGCCTTTCTTGAAGCTGCGGGTTACCGAAAATGACACGCAGCGAACATCTTATCGATCGAATATAAGGGATTGAATATGTTGACAAGCATTTGCTGGTTCCCGCGTTTGCAGATGACCATGATCGTTGCACGATGGTTTTATTGAACAGGGGAACACGAGCGAGGCGTGTACACATTCCTGAAGTGAAAGGTAAGTTCCAATTAATGGAGATGACCGCTCCATATTCGCCGAACCACGTGCAATTGGTTCCGGAAACAGAAAACGACGGAAGTCTTGAAGTAGCCATCGAACCCGGATCGATTGTAACGTTAAGTAATGTTCGGTTGGGCAAATTGCCGGAAGGATTCACACTGAATTGAGAAATGCAACTGTAAATAAGGCGGATCTTCGGCTGGTCAAGTTTCTTCTTTTTTTGGAATCGGTTTGCCGTGGGGATCCCGGGTAATTTGCTTCAGGTCCCTGGAGATGGCCTCTTTCATGGAAGAGGTGATGAAATGTTCCATCCGGTCGGCGGGCGCGTGTACATGGTCCTCGGGTAATTGCAGATGCTTGGCGATATAACTTTCCCATAATCGATGGGAACGCATCAGGCTGCCGGCCTCTTTGCGTCCCTCGTGAGTCAGGCGGTAGATGGAATTGTGGCGAGTGACTTTGCCACCACGTCGCAGGGTAACCAAGGCCAATCTACCGGTCAATGGCCCGACACCGGTTAACTGTTGCAGCATTCGCAGGGCCTGCCCGCCCTGTTCGGGTGCCCGAGCTTCTTCCAGCCGCCAAAGTAAGCCGAGAATGTCCTCCCGTACAATGCGCAGGGCCAGTTTCATCTGGTGAATTTTCTTCACGATCAAGCCATACCTGGGACTGAACACCATGGCCAGGGTAAAGAAGACACCGGCAACAACGGCCATCATGCCGGCGGTATTGGTGTCCACAAAGCCGAACCAGGTGGGCACGGTAATGGCTGATATGTGCCCCAAAAAGGCAGACAAAAAGCCCACGACCAGACTGATAAGAATCATTACCGGCAACCGATCAGTTAACATGTATGCGGTGGCTCCAGGCACCACGAGCATGGCCAACACAAGGATGCTACCAACGCTTTCAAAGGAAGCCACCGTGGTCACCGCTACAAACATCATCAGTAGGTAATGCATCAAACGGGCATTGATTCCTACCGACGTCGCCAGAGCGGGATCGAAAGCGGAGATTTTCAGTTCCTTATAGAACAACAGCACGAACAACACATCAACGAAAAGCACAATAGAAAGAGATACCACCGATCGGGGCACTTCTGTCCCCAAAATTTGCGTGGTATTGAGGGGAACAAGTTCCACGGCCCCGAATAATACGCACCCGGGATCAAGGTCAACCGAGTCAGCGGCTTGGACAATCAAAATCAACCCCACCGCGAACAAAACTGAAAAAACCGTGCCGATTGAAGCGCCTTCTTCCACGCCACCAAAATGGCGGACCCACTCGGTAAATACGGCGGTCATCAAACCGACGGCAGCAGCGCCGATAAACATGGGCAGGCTTTCCCGTGAGCCGGTCCATAAAAAGGCGATGGCCAACCCGGGTAGAACGGCATGACTGATGGCGTCTCCCATCATACTCATTTTGCGGAGCACCAAGAAGTTACCCAGTAGGCCGCAGGACAGTGCGCACAACACGCCGGCTACCACGATCCAGGTATCCAGTGAGGTCCAGATCAGGCCTGCCGCCAGCATGTCAGCCATGGGCCGTTCCTCCTGCCATTGACGTTAAGCTCGGTGATTCAATACGGTGCGGGCTTGGCGGAACCAGGTGCGGATCGCTTTCGGCCAGTATTTTTTCCAACCGTTTTACGATGTCACGACTGATAACGTGCTCCAGCCGATCCGCATCGCGGTCAACCTGGCTGGGGGCGGTGTCCGCGTAATTGATCAAATATAATTCCCATAAACGATGGTTACGTACCAGCCGGCGGGCTTCGTTAAATCCGTGTTCTGTAAACTGGTAACGACCGTTGTGGGACTGACGAATAAGTCCCTTACGCTGAGCGAATGACAATTTCCAATGCAGCCGCCGTGGAGACCACGATCGTCGATTCAGTAATTCCTTGAAAGACACGGCCGGTGCTGAAACACCATACATATCAACCGGCGAGGTTTCTCCATTAGCAATCCCAGGCTCGATACTTTCAAACATGGCCCGGAGGAGGTGTTGATAAGCAATTCTTCGGGCAAGAGAGAAATAGCGGTACCAGCGAATAACCAACCCGCCGGTCTTTCCGAAAACCATACTTGTGATGAAGAATGCTCCGGCCACGACCACAATAACAGCGCCAGCCGGCAGCCGCGGCATCAAGGCGCTCAACCCTGAACCAAACAGGCCGCTCAATCCCCCCATCAAAGCAGAAATCACCAAGGTACTCAGTAAATGGTTGGTCCAGAAGCGGGCGGCGGCCGGCGGGATGATTAACAAGGCCACCACCATGATTAATCCCACCGCCTGAAGCCCTATGATGGTCACGCCCACCACCAGGCTCATCATCATGGTATCCAAAATAGCAACCGGCCAACCTTGGGAGCCGGCGTATTCGGCATCAAAACAAACCAGGGTAAATTCCTTGAACAAAACGGCACAGGCCACGATCATGGCCCCGGCGGCAGCACCCATCATAATCGCATCCCGGGCCAGCATGGAGGCGGTCTTCCCATAGATGAACGATTCCAGCCCGGCGGCATGGCCGGTTTGCATTTTCTGGATCACACCCAATAGGGCCACTCCCATGCCAAAGAAAACGCTCAGCACGATCCCCAGTGCAGCATCCTCTTTGAGTCTTGTCGAATTGCGGATTAACAAAATCAATCCTACCGCAAGGACACCGGTCACCAACGCCCCGATCAACAGACCGAACAACGACTTTCCGGGCAGCCCTTGTGCGGTCATCACCAGAAAGGCTAGCCCGATCCCCGGCAAAGTGGCATGGCTTACCGCATCGGCCACCAGGGAGCGTTTTCGCAGGAGCATGAAAGTCCCGATCAAACCGGCGGCGATACCAAATAGCGAAGTACCTATAAGAACAACCCGGGTATTGTAATCTCGCAGGCTCAAAACTCGCCACAGCTGATCCCAGCCGGGCCATTGAATGAAGCCTTCTGCCAGTACGCCGGGAACCAACGAAATTTGTCCATGAGCATAACAATACGCTGGAACCATCAAGGCGCACAACGCTACCGCCGGTACCGCCTTAATCCGGGAAACTGATACTCCGAATACACCAATTTTTCGCCGAGAGCGATTCATAATTCTTTCATGGTCCCCGTCGATTCACATCTTTGACCGGTGTTTATCCTGTAACTCGATGTACTCACGACACCTGCAAAATCCCGGCAACACAATTCGTAAACGATCTCATCCCCGTCGGGTAACCGCTTGAGCTGCCTGTTCCAACAGGGTGAGCCGACCGCCGTATGTTTTGCGCAGATTATCCTCGTTAAATACTTCTTCGGTCGGCCCTTGGGCTACAACCCGCATGTTGAGCAAAACCAGGTGGTCGAAATATTCCCGGACGGTCTGTAGGGCGTGATGCACAATCAAGGCGGTTTTGCCAGCCGAACGCAGATCATGAAGAATGGAAACGATGGCTTTTTCCGTGGCGGCATCCACCCCTACGAAAGGCTCATCCATCAGATAAATCCGAGCATCCTGCACGAGGGCCCGGGCCAGGAAAACCCGTTGTTGCTGACCACCGGAAAGCTGACTGATCTGTCGGTCGGCATAATCCGCCATTCCCACCCGTTGCAGGGCCTCCCGGGCCGCCCGCCGATGCTTTCGCCTCACGGGCAGGCACCACCCGATGCGTCCGTATCGCCCCATAGTCACCACGTCCAGGGCGTTAATCGGAAAATCCCAATCCACGCTTTCCCGCTGAGGCACATAGGCAACTTGTTGACGCTGTTTCGCATAAGGACGGCCATATACTGTAACCCTTCCGGAAGCCTTTGGGATCAGGTCCATGATGGCCTTGAGCAACGTGCTTTTGCCCGCCCCATTCGGGCCGACGATGCCAATCAGCTTGCCCTCGGGGGCATCGTAATCCACGTCCCACAAGACCGGCTTGCGATGGTAGGCCACCGTCAAGTCATGAATAGACAAGGGATAATTATCAACGCTATTTGTCGAACTTATGTTCATATTATTCAACTATGGTTCGTCTTAAAGTGACTTGAATAAACTTTCAAGAAACCGGCTATCCAAATATTATACGAAGGGTAATCTATCCGCCCACCTTTTTTATGTTTATGTCCCCGAAGGGTTTAATTTACCCCGCATGCCCTTTTTCGGCGCCTCGCCTCCCAAGGCCCGAACGATGGTCGTTACGTTATGATCGATCATTCCCACATAGGTACCATCGTATGTACCTGGCGAACCCATGGCATCGGAATATAACTTGCCGCCGATCTTCAGATCGTGATTACGGGATTTTGCTCCTTCCAGCAAAGCCCGAATGTTTTTGTCCGCCACACTGGTCTCCACAAAAATAGCCCGCACTTCGCGCCGGACGATGAAGTCGATCAACGTATTGATGTCATCCAAGCCGGCCTCGGACTCGGTGGAGATCCCTTGAATCCCCTTCACCGTCACACCATAGGCCCGTCCGAAATAGTTGAAGGCATCGTGGGCCGTCACCAGTACCCGCTGTTTTTCAGGGATAGTGGCGATTGTTTTGTGGGCATACTCATCGAGTTGCTCGATCTCTTTCAGATACTCTTCAACGTTGGCTTTGTAATAATCAGCATTGGGTGGATCAAACTTAGCTAAGTGGCGGCTGACAACCTGAACCACTTCTCCCCAAAGTTTGGGATTCATCCAAACATGCGGATCGAAATGGCCGCCGGCACCTTGTGGCCGAAGCAGGCGGTCGTGATCCAAATCTTCGGCGACGGCATAAACCGCTCTGCCGCCGGCGCCTACTTTTTTCAAGATACCGGCCATTTTGCCTTCCAGCATCAGGCCGTTATAGAAAACAACATCAGCCTTCATCAAAGCGGCAATATCGCTGCGGGTCGGTTTATAAAAATGGGGATCAACTCCTTTCCCTATAAGGCCATTAACATTTGCCTTATCGCCGGCGACTCGATCAACAATATCAGTAATCATTCCCACCGTGCAAACAATGGTATAGGGATACTCGGATACTCCAGCAATATTCCGGTCTGCGCTGCTTGCTCCCCCCCCACAACCGGCAATAAAGAGCATACCCCCCAGCAAAACCACCACCGGCCAAATTTTGAACGTCTTTCGCATAGTTTTGAATAACAACATGATTACGACCTAACAGCTTAGCTTTATATAAGTGGAAATTGCCACAAAAACATTGATTCCCCTTTAACATACAGGGGTTATAGGTTTCTTGGCCGAAAGTCAAGTGTAAACTTGGAATTAAATACCAGAGTTTTCCGAGTATTTAACACGCCGGCTTAATAACAAAGGGGGAAGAAGTAGAAACGGAAGATAGTTATTTGTATTTTGAGCTAATAATCCACTATTGTAGCTGCTGTGCGCGGGCCAAGATGGCCTGTGCTTCCGCGTCATGGGGATGATGCTTGAGGATCTGCCGGGCCTCTATGGCCGCCTTCCGGGGCTCTCCATCGGCCAGCTTGAACCAGGCTTGCAATAGGCGGGCTTCCGTTAGTTGCGAATTCTCCTGCAGAGCACGGAGCAGTGCTGACTCGGCTTTGCTCTTTTGGTCAAGGGCAACGTGGGCTTGAGCGGAAAGCAGCCAGCACCAGGCATCATCAGTATGGACCTTTAATGCCGGTTCCAGAACAGCCAAGGCCGCCTGAAATTGTTCCTGTTCCATCAAAGAAGAGGCCACCGAACGGATGGTTTGCGGGTCGATATCTTCGGCGGAAGCAGCAAGCAATGGACGCAGGGTGTGCACAGCCTCGCTCAAGCGGCCAGCATCAAGCAAAGCCAGCGTGGTTTCCTCACGAAGTAGATGATTGCCCGGGGCAAGCTGCACCGCCATGGCCAAAGCGTCCGCCGCTTCGTCCGCTCTGTCCAGCAGGGAAAAGGCCTGCCCCAAAAGCAGGAATATTACGGGATCTTCGTCAAAGTCCGCCTGTCGGGAACGTAACAAATCCACCATTGGTTCCAGTCGCCCCGCACGAAGCAACGATTCGGCATATGTAATCAAGTAATCGTGATTTTCCCAGTCGGCCTGATATGCTTGCTTATAAAATTCGACGGCGAGCTTGGTTTGATTATCCCGTTCAGCCACAACTCCACGCAGATAATCCAACTCGGGAGATTTCGTTCCCAAGTGGCCGGCCTGTTCCAAAACCGTAGCCGCCTGGGCGTTCTTATCCTTGGCCAACATAATCCTGGCCATTAACAAGTAGCTTTCCATACTCTCGGAATCGAGGCTTAAAGCCTGCCCGCACTGCCGCAGGGCTTCTTCCAGATGGTCAGCTTCAAAATTGCGCTGGGCCAATTGGGTCTTGATTCGTCCACGCACCTTGTCCCAATCTTTTGATTTTTTCGAAGCCTCAGGTTGCTTTTCCAACAATGCGCAACCACACGTTGCCGACAACGTCAAAAATACGATTGCAATGACAAGGCGTTTGAGCATAAGTCTATTCCGAAATCTATCCATTCGTTAAAACACGCATCATGGCATACTTATTGATTAAGGTGGATTAATCTGCCTTTTCTATTTTTTTCTTGTCCTCAGATGAATCCAAGAGTCGGCGTTTGATATAATCACGGATCAAGACGACCTCGCGCTGTTCAGCTTCTTTGCCCATTAATTCCTCTTTAAGTTTCAAGGCTGGATAATAGATGGAATTCAAATGCAAGGCCATCCGCGTATCCCATAAGGCTTTGTTCATTCTCCCCGCCTTTTTGTGTTCAAGGGCGGTCTGATAATACAACGTCGCCATGCGATTTCGGTCATACCCTTTTAAACCCTGCCGGGCTCCGACTTGCATTCGCTTGACATCCTCGGCCAACTCGGCCCCTTTTTGGGCGTACATATCCTCATCCACAACGTGAACAGTCAACAGAATGATTACTTCCTCCCGACCTGTGCTATCAGCATTGCTGCGAAACAAATTACCTGCCAAGGGAATATCACCCAGCAGGGGCATTTGATCACGATTGACTTGGGTGGCTTCCCGAAACAGCCCGCCGATCAGGATGGTGTGTCCATCGCGAACCATAATATTGGTCGTCACTTCCGTGGTTCGCTCCGTAGGCAAGTCCGATTCATTCAATCCACCGGTCGAATCCTCGGGATGAACTTCCATCCGAATATAGCCGTCGTCACAAACAAAAGGACGGAATACCAACTGGGTTCCCGTTTCCAGGTATTCCACAGTCTGAGTTGCGGTGGTTTCCGTAATTGTCGTGGTGACGTATCCGTCCCGCCGGCCGACAATAACCACGCCACGCTGCTTGTTGAGCGTTAGCACCTTTGGGTTGGCCAACACCGTGGTTTCCGTCACCTGCTCCAAGGCACGTAGAAATACAGCTATCTGGTCCTTGACTATACCGAAAGAAAAGCCGCCCTGTGGAACCGCATCGTTAAAGTCGGTACGAAAGGTAAAATTAGTCTGGGACATCTGGTTTTGCGGTAGGCTGCCTGTATTCAGATCGGCAATGCCCGGGGACTGCGAGTCGAGCATTTCAAAATTGACCCCGCCGATCATATTAAAGTCGATCCCCAAGGCGTTACTTTCATCCAAACGGGCCTGTAAAATCGTGGCTTCTACCAAAACCTGTTTCGGACGAACGTCCAGACCTTCGATCACCTTTTCGATTTCTCGCAAGCGACTGGGGTAATCATAAACCATTAATGCATCGGGCCCGGAAAGCTGGTTGCCCCCCGCCGCTTGAGGATTCGTATCCAACCCCATCTCCGCCTGCGGCGTGGCAGCGACTTTTCCTTCCTTACTCAAT
The DNA here is from genome assembly GCA_964569525.1 of uncultured Planctomycetales bacterium. GTDB lineage: Bacteria > Planctomycetota > Phycisphaerae > UBA1845 > PWPN01 > JAAYCU01. Next base: position 646 of record CAZMVS010000289.1, on the reverse strand, counting down.
AAAGGCTGAATCATGGGAGCGACATCTTCAGTGGAGACGTAATTGAGATGAAATAAACGGGCCTGAGGTTGTTCTTTGATGTGCTGAGCTTTACGTTCGTCAAGCTCATCTTTGGTGTACACGAATATAAAATTACCTTTTTCTTCAAAGGTGCAATCATTCGGGGCCAGAATGGAAGCCAAGGCTTGCTTGAAAGTTACGTCAAACAGATCGGCAGTGACCGTTCCCTCCACCTTAGGGCTAGCAATAATGTTTCGCCGGCTCTGCGTGGATAACATGCGAAGAACCGTGGACAAAGGTGCGCCGGACACGTGCATTTCCACCCCGTTACCGGGGTGAACGGTGACTCGCGGCGGCAAGCTGTTCTCCTGCCTTTGCTGCGTCGAGCTATCCGTTTCCTGGCTCGAACCGGCTTGTTCCCCGGCTTGCTCTCCCTTTAGTTTCATAAGAAGGTCAGCAATCGACAAGCCGGAGGCCTGTTCTTTTTCCGGAGATTGAGCCCCGGCGGGGAACCGCCGACCGGCAGCTTGTTCCGGCGCCTGCAAAGGCTGGGCCTGCAAAAAACCCACTAGGAGACCGTCCGAGTAACAGACATTGACGATTATGATATGATGACGGCGTTGGTCATGGAAGACATGTTCATTTA
>CAZMVS010000288.1:0-5578 GCA_964569525.1 uncultured Planctomycetales bacterium | reverse complement strand
GTCACCAACGATGTGTACGCCTTACCTATCTCCTCCATTGCTGAATTGCGTTCCCACTTCGGCGACCGCAAAATGCCACGTGAAAATGTTTACGACCTGGTCGCCTGAGACCATAAACGAAAATAATACCCCTCTCCCCTCCTGAATAATCCCCCGCTAACCTCCCGGGGGATTATTTTTTGCAAAATATTTTAAAAAAAGATAAAAAAACATTGACATACTTATTTGTCGTGATATGTTTGAAACAAGTTCCCAAAAGCATTTCTGCCTTTCGGAAATTTCTGCCATTGAAAGGAGGTTTATTCTTACTGCTTCAGGTTTGTAGAGTGGAAGAGAACAAATTGTCTTGGGGGGAAAGGAGCACAAAAATGAAAAAGGTTTTACCTGTTTTACTTACTTTGGCCTTTCCGACCGCAATTTTTGCTACAGCTGGCCTTTCTTTGCGTGATGCAAACGACGGTGATAGCATTATTTATGTAAATCCGGGTGAAAGTTTTACTATTACGGCCCATGTGGTCAATGACACGGGAAAAGATTTGTATGGTCTTGGTTTCTGGTTGGAAGACGCGGATAATACCACCTTCTTCACAATCGAAAATATTAACCATCTGACTCCTTGGGATCCTACAACTTCGCCGGAAATGGTGGCAGGTCAACCGTTAATGCCTATTAATTCCAATGACCTTGGTGCTGTAGGCAGTTCTTCAGAAGCGATTGCTGGTGACTTTGATTTCGCTGAGATTACCTTATCGGTGGATCCCGCGGCCGCGGCCTCGCCTGGTTATTACGACATTATATTGCCTAGTGATTCGTCCAGTGGGGTTGGGTACGAGGGGACTACAACTGGAGAGCTTGGTCTGCCCGAGCCGGTGGCTTTCGACCTCGCCAATCCTATTACGGTATATGTCCCAGAGCCGGCAAGTGCCCTGTTGTTCTTGGCCGCGGTTCCCTTCATACGTCGTCGTCGATAAAACAAAATGGTCAAATGCGGAAATGAAGACGCATTTTCTTGGCAGTCTAACTTTATATGAAATGAGAAAGAAATAATTTACGGGGAAAGGAGCACAAAAATGAAAAAGGTTCTCATTGTTTTTCTCACCCTCGCTCTACCAAGCACAACTCTTGCCGCAGCAGGCATATCCTTACTGGATACCAATGACGGCGATTCTACTGTTTATGTGGATCCGGGCGATAGCTTTACCATTACCGCTCACGTGACCAATGATACTGATGAAGAGTTGTACGGTTTAGGCTTCTGGTTGGAAGATATCCAAAATTCAGGATACTTTACAATCTATAGTATTACTCACTTAACCAACTGGGATCCTACGACTGCACCAGGTACTATCGCAGGTCCACCATTGGATCCCATCAACACAAACGATCTTGGGGCGGTCGGTTCCCAGTCGGACGCGATTATTGGCGATTTCGATTTCGCCGAGATCACTTTGTCCGTGGACCCCGGTGCTGCCGAAGGTTCTTATGATATTAAGCCCGGCGATTCCCCCAGCGGCGTGGGCTATGAAGGTACTGTAATCGGCCCTCCCCCGATGGGTCTGCCCGAGCCGCTTACCTTTGATGTCGCCGACCCAGTGACCGTTATCGTTCCTGAACCTGCTAGTATCCTGCTTTCACTCGCGGCCATTCCTCTCCTGCGTCGCCGCAAAGCATAAAGTTATTGACGCAATCTTTTCCACAAACAATTAAGCTATTTATAGGGTCGGTCTTAAAAAACCGGCCCTTCTTCTTACAAACGAATCTTCTGCCATATCCTTGTCTTTCCACCCCCGTTTGCCCCACCGGACAAATTCGGAAATAATAAAATCACCTTATCGACAAAGCGTCACAGAAGCGAAAGCTGATAATAACGATACCAAATCGACTGGAAACAGCTCGAAGCGACTGGATTCCCTAAAAGGAGCACCCACGTGTCCGACCAAACAACCCGTAGCGAATGGGACAGCTTAGGCCAGATCGAAGTCCCCGAATGGGCCTTGTGGGGCGCCCAGACCCAGCGGGCTGTGGAAAACTTCCCCGTCAGCGGTTACCGCTTTCCTCGCCGGTTCATCCGGGCCATAGGCCTGGTCAAACAGGCCGCCGCCGAAGTCAACCACACCCTCGGCCGACTCGACCAGCACCGTGCCGAACTCATCGCCTCCGCCGCACAGGAAGTCATCGACGGCCAACTCGATCAACACTTCGTCGTGGACATCTTCCAGACCGGCTCTGGTACCTCCACCAACATGAACGCCAACGAAGTCATCGCCAACCGGGCCATCCAGCTCGCCGGCGGTGAAGTCGGCAGCCGCGATCCCGTCCACCCCAACGACCACGTAAACCTCGGCCAATCCAGCAACGACGTCATCCCCACCGCCATTCACGTCGCCGCCGCCGAAGCCCTCCACCGCGACCTCGTCCCCGCCCTCGACGCCTTGGCCTCCATGCTCGACCGCAAGGCCGAACAGTTCTGGCCCATCATCAAGATCGGCCGCACCCATCTCCAGGACGCCACCCCCATCCGCCTCGGCCAACAGTTCAGCGGTTACGCCGCCCAGGCCCGCCACAGCTGCACACGCGCCTCCCGCGGCGTCCAGGCCCTCCGCGAAATACCCATCGGCGGAACCGCCGTCGGCACCGGCCTGAACACTCATCCCCGCTTCGGCCGCGAAGTCGCCGGTTGGCTCAGCGGTAGTACCGGCATCGAATTCACCGAAGCCGGCAACCATTTCGAAGCACAGGCCGCCCGCGACGCCCTCTGCGAAGTCGGCGGTCACCTCCGTACCATCGCCATCGCCATGAACAAAATCGCCAACGACGTCCGCTGGCTCGCCTCCGGCCCGCGCTGCGGTTTGGGCGAAATCAACGTCCCCGCCGTCCAGCCCGGCTCCAGCATCATGCCCGGCAAGGTCAATCCCGTCATGTGCGAAATGCTCATCCAGGTCTGCGCCCAGGTCATGGGCAACGACACCACCATAGGCCTTGCCGGCCGCGACGGTAACTTCGAACTCAACGTCATGATGCCCCTGCTTGCCCATAACGTCCTCGAATCTATCCGCCTTTTGTCCAACGGCATACGCTTGTTCGCCGAACGTTGCGTCGCCGGTATCGAGGCCGGTCCCCAACGCTGCGAACAGATGATCGAACAATCCCTCGCCCTGTGCACCGCCTTGGCCCCGGAGATAGGCTACGACTTGGCCGCCACTATCGCCAAGGAAGCCTTCCAGTCCGGCCGAACCGTCCGCCAGGTCGCTGAACAACGCGGTGTGCTTGCCCCCGAACGCTTGAAAGAAATTCTTGATCCCGTGGACATGACCCAGCCGAAAGAAAACAAAGACTAAAACTCCGAGGAACTATGCCCCCGCCGGCCTCTCAACAACGACGTACCCGCGACAAGGTCTTCCCCTTTATTACCTTGCTGGTAGCCGCCCTGTGGGCGTTCGGTGCCCAGTCCGTTGCCAAACACGTCAAATCGATGAACTCCGTCCGGGTCATCGGCATGTTGATGTCCCCCGGCCCGGATCAACAACAAAACGCCCAGCCGTTTTCGCCCGGCAAAAGTCTCTTCCAACGCCCGCCACCCATCGGCTCACCACAGGCCGAACGACAAGCCCGCCAACGCACGGAATCCCTGCGCAAACAACAAGAACAAATCGCCTACGTGGAAGCGACCGTTTTTGTCTGGGAACGAATCATGTATGCTCTGGCAGGTTTCCTGACTTTGGTGGGCTTGTTTTCACTCCGCGGCCAACTTGTTCGCTTACTGCACTTGCTCGCCGCCGCCTCTCTCCTGCTCAGTCCCGCTATCACCATCACCGCCCTGTATTTGCTCGTGGACCCATCCCGCGGCGCCATGCCCCCGCTCTCCCCCTGGACCTACATCATCATCACCGCCACCCAGTCCGCCTACGGCTTCATCCTTCTTGTCGCCTATACCCGCAAACCCCGGTAGAGCAAGTTCACGCCTTATGATGAACTTTTTGTGGTAGATATACGAGTGGTAGTTTGATCCTCGTTTCTAATTTCCACTTGCCCAGTCGTAGGGCGGGCTCTGCCCGCCGAAATCTGAAGTGGGATAACGTTCCACCTTTTAATCTCGCCAAGACGGACCAGAACGAACGATGCGAACTTTGGAGTGCGGCGGCCGCGACGCCGCTTTGGATTTCACCAGCTCACACAATCTTTCCAATTGCAAATATTCTTATGGTGAATCTTCAAGCCGGACCACTACTTGCCTTTTTCGTTTGCTCAGCATCCCTTTTATATCGATATGTCGTGTCCTCGATTTCGTTAATGATCTTGGTGCCCTCCGGTATGCCAAGACCATCAAGCGTAAATACCGCATCGTCAATCTGCGGATCAGGCGTAAATTCCTTTATTTCGATATGAACCTTACGACGATAATGCTTTTGTTGCCCGCTGAAGGTGCTGGCCAGGGAATCAACAATTGAATAATAAACTTTCGTTAAAAAGAACATATCATCCCGTCTTTCGTACTCTCGCCCCTTGGTGGAATCTTCTTCGTAGGTTACTTTACTGATATACCACATTCCATCCTTTTGTTCCCAATCCGCATGATACTGAAAATATACACTTGCGCCCGAACCACCGAAATTTTTAGATTCATTGTCCCAAGCGACAAGGTTGTATGCTTTTTCGGGATCGAGAATAATATTGAAATGAGCCTTTTTGTCCTCTTGCTCAAAATTATGCTCAATGTGTTCAAATCCCATGTCGTCGAGATAAACCCTCATATCTCCTTTACCATTGTGAATAAATCCAAGAGCCATAAATACAGGCATTCCATGTATTTGATTAAAAGTCTGAGGATGGAAATTATGGCCTAATTCGCAATACTGGTAACCGCCCCCGTTATCTTTTATATAAACGGAACCGGTTTCTATTTGGTAGTCAGTCCGGTTCTTATCATTGACCGCCCATACACGTATTCGTTCTCCCTTTTTTTTGTCTTGGAAAATATACTCATCGATACGCGTGAAAGGCCCTTTAAACTTGAATTCTGTAAGAAACCTTTTCTTTTCATAATCCGTCTCAATGGTCGTTATTGCCGTCCCGCATCCTGCTTTATCAAATTCTCTTTTCTGCAGCTCTTTACAAATGTTGCGGATCGCCTCTTTGGGATCTTTCATCTCCTTGACTACGTGCGTTGACCATGGACGAAAGATAACAACCACCGTAATCGAAAGAGAAGCGAGAATAATCAGGCTGATAACTATGATTCCTTTTTTGAATTTCATGGCCGACCTTTATGTAATGTCTGATTCATCTTATTCCGCCCCATGTGACGGCTGCAGGCATCCCGTCTCGTGACGATGCATTAAATCCGTGATATTGTGAATCACCTCGGTATTCTCCGGTACGCCAAGCCCGATATTAGCCGTAGGGCGGGTTCTGTCCATCGAAATCAGACTGCATAAAAATGTAAACAGATGCCAAACAAACCAAAGAAGTTCTATTTGCCTTCACTCTTGTCCAAAACAGCATTCAGCAAACAGGGGGTAGGATAGAAGAGTCCCCGGTAATTGGGTACGATTTTGTTGTTTTGCAAAACCCCAAAAAC
>CAZMVS010000287.1:0-3247 GCA_964569525.1 uncultured Planctomycetales bacterium | reverse complement strand
GGGCCGCGCGCGCCTCGATGCCAGCGATGTATGCCTCCGCCACCTGCCGGTAACGAGGCAATCCAAAGAGCAAGGTTACGTTGACGCTGATTCCTTCCGCGATCAGTTGCTGGATAGCGGGCAGCCCTTCGGCTGTGGCGGGAACCTTGATGAAGACGTTGGGCCGGTTCAGTGCATCCCACAGCCGGCGCGCTTCCTGTATCGTGCCGTGGGTGTCATGCGCCAGGTGGGGATTGACCTCCAGGCTGACATATCCATCTGTACCGTCCGTCCTGTCGTAGAGAGGCCGGAACTCGTCGGCAGCGCTCTGCACGTCACGCTGGCTGAGCGCTTCATAGATGGATCGGGCGTCTTTTCCCTCAAGGGCCATGGATCGAATATCCTCGTCGTAATCCTGGCTTCCCGCGACAGCCTTCTGAAAGATGGCTGGATTCGAGGTCATCCCCCGCAGTCCATCGGCCTCGATCAGACGCCGGAGCCCACCGCCGGCCATCAGATCGCGTCGGATGTAGTCCAGCCAGATGGATTGGCCAAGCGTTCCCAATTGTTTCAGAGGATTGCTGTGTCGAGTATGCATGATATGTCTTCGTCAATCTTCAGATATGTCTGGTCCGGCGGTTATTCTTTCCCCTGCCTCAAGGTCCAGCTTCAGCGCCATAAATCTGAGCATGTCTTTTAAGCTGATCACGCCCAGGAGTCTGTTTCCTTCAACAACCATGAGTCTGCTGTTTCCAGTCCTGTTCATGAGTGAAAGGGAATTGACGGCATCAGCCTTCGGGGAAACGGCATTTGTCTCGGAACACGGCTGAGCGATATCGGATACTTTGGTTGTGGCCCATTGTTCTTTAGATAGCTCTTTTATTTGCTTTGTTGTGACACAGCCCTTAAGCATGCCATCTTCGGTCACGGGAAACATTTTGAAGTGGTACTTGTAGAAGTAATTCTCGACCAGATCAGATACCGCGATAGACGGAGGCACAGTCACCACTTCAGCGACCATAAACCTGCTTATCGGCTCACCCATCAATGCACTCTTAACCAGCAACTGCGTGTATGACATCTGTGAAGCATTTTTGATGAACATTCCGATGAGAAAGAACCACAAACCACCGATGAAATTGCCGCCAATGAAGCTGATTACTCCAAGTATCATCAGGAACACGCCAAACGCAGCTCCCAATCGTGAAGAAATCCGGGTTGCCCAGTGCAGGTCGCCTTTGGCATGCCACAGGATCGAACGTAATATGCGTCCACCATCAAGCGGGAAGGCAGGCACCATGTTAAAACCAGCCAGGATAATATTCAGCCAACCCAGGTACATCAGCACACCCGTGACAGGTCCCGGCCAACTGGCAGCTTTGCCTGCCGTGTAGAAAAGGAAGAATAGGCCGGCCAGAATCACGCTGGAGATAGGGCCGGCGATGGCCATGAAAAACTCTGACTTGGCACTTTCAGGCTCCTTGCTCATTTCGGCAACTCCGCCGAAGATGAACAGCGTTATCCCTTTCATGGGAAGATTGAATTGTCTGGCTACGAGCGAGTGGCAGAATTCGTGAAATATGATGGATACGAACAAGCCCAGAGCGCCGGCAACTCCCATCCACCAATAAGTCGTGTTAGAAAAACCTGGGCAATAGTGGGGAAACGCACCTTTGGCCAAGGACCAGGTGATGAGCACTGCCAAGACAAACCACGTCACATCGATACTTACTGTGAACCCGAAAAGACGAAACAGGGGTATTTTTCTTTCGAACATTCTTCAACTCCTATCTGTGCCAAAAAGCTCACATCGGCGTGCAGACGGTCCACCTCATCGAGTAGATCGAACAGGGTTTTGATCCAGACTGAATCGAGACCGTGAACGGTGTGCAAGCACTCAATACGCCACAGGGTATAAATCACCTCCTCCGTGAATTCCAGCACCCCATACGGTTGAACAACAGGTCGTATCAGGTCGGCACGATAGTGGATCATAATGGAACGACGGGAGACACCTGCGAGATGTCCCGTCGCATCGAGGCTGTACAACACACCTGACTCTAACTGAAACAATTCCAATGCACGGGGTGGCGGGTTGTCCAGAACTGTTGTGTTTACTCATGAGGGTTGCCTCAGATTGAACATTGACTTTATGGCCAACGCCTCCATGTGGAAGAAGCCCTCCAGATCAATGTCCCGACACTCTCGGTACCGGTAAAGAGTCATCGGTCTTGCGGGCCGCTTGCTTCAACCGCCGCGCGTGGACGCGCTGCCCTTTGGACAATCGTTTTGTTTTCGTCTTGCTGGTCTTGTCAGCCATTGGGGTCAACTCCTTGATTCTGTCATCTACGGATCATTCATTAAACCTCACTCAATCTGGCTGAATCTCTCGATTCCTTCTGCCTCAAGTTCTTGGATGAGACTTCATGGACTCATTTCAAAAACAAGAACCTGGCCCCCTGGTCTCAGCCCGACGCCCTTGGCTCTCATGTGCGCAACCGCCAGTTATCCCTTGACCTTGATCTTGGCCGTCTTGGCCTTCTCGGTCTTGGGCAGCCTGACGGTGAGTACGCCGTTCTTGCACTCGGCGTCGATCTTGGCGATGTCCACATCTCCGGCGAGGTTCAGATCCCTACGGAAACTGCCGAAGGAGCGTTCCACATGGTAGTATCCCTTCTCCTTCACCTCCTGCTCCTGTTTCTTCTCCCCGCTGATGGTCAGAATGTTGCCGCTGACCGATAACTCAATGTCCTCAATTTTGCAGCCAGGGACTTCTGCCTTGACCACGTATTCATGTTCCTGGTCGGCAATGTCCATAGCCGGCCAGGCGATACCTCGCCATACACTCGGTACATCCCAATTACCAAAAAGGCTCCGCACCATATCCTGCATTTCACGCTGTGCTCTGGCCAGATCATTGACAGGCATCTCTCTTCGTTTGATCGGTAACAGTGTCATAGTCGTACTCCTTCTTCCTGGAAATGAAGTTGTCTATTGCTTCTTCAGTTACTTATGAGAATGGTATTCTTGGTGTAAGCCGGACTTTCGATGACGTCATGGCGCCCATGGGCGCGCAGAGATTCGGTCCCAGGGCGTAGTCGTCGCCGGTGTCTCGACGGCGTGGACCGTCATCTCGATCGCGTCGGTACCCTGCAGGATGCTGCTGGCTCTTGCCACTTCGTCAGCGGTTCCGTGAACGACCTGAAGAAACTTGTTTGCTTTAAGCGAAGTCCCATATTTGAGCACGCTGTCTTTCGGGATGCCGATT
>CAZMVS010000286.1:0-8081 GCA_964569525.1 uncultured Planctomycetales bacterium | reverse complement strand
ATTCGGCAGCCTCCCCTCCGCTATCCAACGTTGAGCTAATTCGGGATCCATTCCGTCCAGGCCTAAAATGACCACCCGGCGAAATTGACTTTTCCGACTCACACGCCATCGTCTTATCGTTAGGGCGATACGCCGTATTGGCCATGTCAGAAAAGTCAAAAACGCCGAAAACATCGCTATAAAGATTACGAAAAATGAACCGATCAAAGCAATTCCCGCCCCAGGTCCAATGTAGCCTTGGGCTGACGAAGGCGTACATAAAAGTACGACGACAGCCAATGCGATCATCATTGGTGATCGGTAGCGAAATACGAAATGTGTGTGTTGCTTTGCCATATGTGAATTTGTGCTGTTCGTATTATCTGGGACAGGGGGTGCTTCCCTAAAAAGGTGCCGGCTCACTGGTTGGTTCCCGGTATGATCCAGTGGGAAATATGAATCCCTTTTCTGAGTAACAGTTGGTAATCCTTTTGTCAATAGGTGAATCGGCGAATAGATGTGAAAAGCATTTAACAAAATAAGCAAGAAAAACCATTAAAGCCGGTATTTCTAAAGCTTCGAGGTTGGCAGATATGCCCGACTCAATACAAGTTGTCGTGAGGGGAGAAATTAAATCGGTACTATTCATTTCTGTGTTGTATCTGCCCAATTAAATCGAATAATCATAAGAACCAAACTCATTACCGAACACCAATTTCGGGGGGGTCGGCTAATCCGGGGTTCTTCAAGTCCAGCAGCAACTCCCGCCAGGATTGTTCGCTTTCCCGATAGCCATCCTGCACCGCCAGCAGCTCTTTTTTACCTTCCGGGGTGGCGCCCATAACGACCAGAATACATTGGCGATCTTCTTCCAGCCGTACATTGAAATGAATGCCGTCCACCCAGAAGTACACAGACTGCTTGTCGGCCAGCGACCGTTTATTCCAGGCCTCATAGTCCCGCTGCCACACCTCTTTGAGCCGTACCACCGTGGAAGCACTTAATCCCGGAGCCTCCACTCCCAACAGGGCGGTCAACGCCTCGCCGAAATCGCCCGTGCTGACGCCCTTGAGATACAGCCAGGGAATCAATTCCTCGATGCTCCTGGTCCGGCGCAGATACGGCGGCAGAATCTTGGTGATAAACCGCATGCGCTCCGTCGGCTATAAAATGGTCAATCCCGATGCCTGAGTTTACTGCATTGCCTGCCTGATGCCCTCTCGCAAGAATTCTGCTGGAAATTTGGTCTTTATATCAAAACACCCAATCACGGAAACTACGAAGGAAATCAGGGACTGGATATTGAAGCCATAATCATCTCTAATAATGCTTCACGAGATAAATTCCTGATCGTATTTTCACCGGAAATGGGGGAATAGTTATATGAAATCGGTTTATTGCATGACCCTGGCCATATTGGCGGTAGCATTTGGATGTGTATGGTCTGCACAAGCAAGGGCGGCAGGCAAAACACAAGCCGCGAATTGGCTGGATGAACTTGTGCTGCTGCGGGAAGCATCACTTCCACAACAGCCGATTCTTCAGCTCACCCGTCAGGATTTCGAAAAACTGCATCGTGGCGAGTCGATCCTGGGCACGCCGTTACAGATTGGTTCGCAAACATTTAAAACCGGCCTGGGTACCCACGCGATCAGCGATATGCTCATCTGGTCCCCCGAACCCATCGTTACTTTTTCAGCCCAGGTTGGTGTTGATCACAATGAGCGAACAAAAGCGGACCGCGGCTCAGTGGTCTTTGCTATCTATAGTGATCGACGCAAGCTTTACCAATCACCGATCCTCCATGCCGGCCAGGATCCCGTAAAACTCGAAATCGATACGGGCGAAACCCATCTGCTTCATCTGCGCGTGGGGGATGGGTTGGACGGACCCCAGTTCGATCACGCCGATTGGGCGAAGGCGACGATTACCCTGCAATCCGGCAAGCGCATTCTTCTTGACGATTTGCCGCAGGGCCAGATTCCCGTTCTGCAAGCAAGGCTACCGTTCTCATTTACTTACAATGGAAAAGCAAGCCAAGACCTGCTACCGCACTGGGAACGACATACAACGACACAAAAACTCGATACCGATAGAACGCGGCAAGTCACCACCTGGGATGATTCCGATACGGGCTTGCGCGTGATCCTCGAAGTAATTCGCTATCATGATTTTCCGGCGGCCGAATGGTTGCTTCATTTTGAAAATACCGGCCAAAAAGACACGCGAATTCTTGAGAATATTCAGGCCATGGATGTGTCCCTGGTGGCTCCTTACGATCCGATGATGCCATATCATTTAACGAAGACAAAGGGAGCTCCTTCCAATTTCAGCGATTTCGCCGTAGAGAGGTTAACGCTTGATAAAAACCATAATGCACAATTGCGTTCCACTTGGGGGCGTTCCTCAAATGAATACTTCCCATTCTTCAAGTGCCAAAGCGGTATTGGCTCGACCATAATGGCCATTGGATGGTCGGGACAATGGCAGGCCGATTTCGATTGTGACGAAAATAATGTTCTACATATGGCTGCCGGTCTGATGAATACTCACTTCCGTTTGCATCCAGGTGAACGGGTACGGATGCCACGCGTCCTGCTTCTGCATTGGAATGGTGATACATGGGAAGCAAACGCCCGCTTCCGGGAGTTAATCTACAAGCATTACGTTGCCCGTCGGGACGGCAAAAGCCCGCTACCAGTGGTTTTCAGTAATACCTGTTTCAAGCAGGGCGGCGGCTGGCTGGGAAATTTGAATACCGCCAAAAACCAGATCGAGATGATCCGTGCCTATGCCCCCTTGGGCTTGGAGGCGGTGATTACCGATGCCGGTTGGATGAAAGGTTCTCAGAAAGGGTGGTGGCACGGATGTGGTAACTGGACACCCCGCAAAGACAATTATCCCGACCGGATGGCGCCAGTGGCCAAAGCCGCCCACCAAGAAGGGATGATTTACGGCCTGTGGCATGAAATCGAAACGGTGGTGAAGGGAACCCTGCTATGGAACGAGCATCCAGATTGGTTGATCGATATAGGAGCCCAAACCATTGCAAACACGCCCGTCGCTCTTTTGAATTTCAGCTTACCGGAAGTACAAAAGTACATGGTCAAAACGGTGACCGAGCCGATGCAAAACCCGGGTATGCGGGTGTATCGGCAGGACTTCGGTTTACTGGATCCCGCCCCGCATTGGAAGGCAAATGATGAACCGGATCGGCAGGGAATCACCGAAATCAAATACATCACTGGCCTGTATGCGTATTGGGATGGAATCGCCGAGCAAGTTCCGGACTCCCTTCGGGAGGAATGTGCCGCGGGTGGCCGACGTATTGACTTGGAAACCATCATGCGCATGCACATTCACCAGAAGACCGACTTCTGGTTTCATAACAAGACGGACCAACTCAGCATTTGGGGATTAAGCCAATACCTGCCGAACAATTGCTTCGTAGCCCAGCTCAATCGTCTGGATGATTATTCGTTTCATTCGACCATGGCCTCTTCGTTGTGCGTGGGTTGGAAGGCGGATAATCCGGAATTTAACAGCCGACGCGCAAAAGAGCTGGTGGGGCAATATAAGTCGGTGCGCCATTTGCTGGTTGGTGCCTGGTATCCCCTGACTCCCTATTGTCGTAAATCGACTACCTGGCTGGTCTCCCAATATCACCGCCGTGACTTGGACGAGGGTATCGTACTGGCCTTCCGCCGTTCGCAAAGCCCATACCGCAGCACGGAGGTCGCTTTGCGATCTCTCGACCCGCAGGCCGTTTACGAAATGACCGATATGAGTTCAGGTGAAACAGGCCGATACACTGGCGACGTGTTGATGAAACAATATGCCATCACCTTGCCCGACCAGCAGGATTCGGTTCTGCTCCATTATCGGCCCATGGATCGATAATCCGAGCACTGATCCGTTCAAAACAAAATGTTCATTAGGGCTATTTGCCAAGTCCAAAAAACCAGAGCGGGCGGATTCCTGAATTTACTTTGAGTTGTATAATAGGGAGACCGTAACTTTGGTTGTTTGGGTAACAGTCGCTCACCGCAACATGAAGATTGGGTAGCAAAAGCAATAGTGAGGAAGATAACCGTTGCCGGAAGAATTTGAAAACTTACCGCATGACCGCCGCTCCATGTTCCGCTTCGGCCTGAAACGGCTGATGGAACCGCTGGCGGAATATATTGCCGAACGAATGGATGTGTCTTTCCCCACGGAACGAACCGTCCTGCGGCCCCCGGGGGCTTTGCCGGAAAACGAATTTCTGGACACCTGTTACCGATGTGGGAATTGTGTGGAAGTTTGCCCAGCCACCGCCATTCGGACCATCAATAGCGATGATCCGGAAATGGCCGGCACCCCCTATATTGATCCTGATCTGGCCGCTTGCGTGGTCTGTGACGAATTGGCCTGTATGAAATCCTGCCCCAGCGGGGCCTTGAAGCTGGTCAAAGCACCACTGGAAATCAGTATGGGCCGATCCAAGGTCAATTATTCCACCTGCCTGCGCAGCCATCAGCAGGATTGTACAGTCTGCCTGGATAAATGCCCCTTGGCTGAACAGGCTATTGCCTTGGATGAAAAGGGCAAAATCCAGGTCCAACAAGGATGCGTGGGCTGCGGTACTTGCCAGTTTTATTGTCCCACCTCCCCGAAGTCGATTACAGTTGAGCCACATTAGATTCGTGAATCCACAAAATCAGATGCGACGTGTAATTTAAATCAATAATGTAGAAATTATATTTTAAGTAATATGCTTCTTATGGCTGTCTCCTGGGTACGGGTTTATTGGGTCTTATAACTTCGCTTCGAGCAAAAAGTTATCTTTAAGCTTAGGCTGGTCGATCTTGATAAAACAGGCAATTTGCGCTTGCAACAGGAGCATAAGTAGTTAAAATTAAGTGGAATGGGAGGTTTTCTGAATCGCAACAGGGAGGGAAAATCCAACTCCAACAAAACGCGCCGAAGAAGATTTTTGTTTCACCGGTAAGCTTTGTTTCTTATAATATATTTTTGTTTCTGTAGAACCGTAAAGGTATTCTAACCATCCCTCCATGGTGGAGGAATGAAGGAGCCATTCATGATCCCGTCTTTGTATCATCGAAAATCTGTTCTTGTCATAGCTGTTCTCGCAGGAATTGCCTGCCCGGTCTGGGGGGCGAGTTCGGTCAATTATACGCTTGAGCTTGGTGGTGAAAATTACGCCTCAGATATTCAGGCGGGTAACTATCAATACTTTGTCCCGGGTTCTGACGCGGATGATGAAACTTATGTTTTGGGTAATGATCTCACTTGGGATGTTACCTTAGCCGCCTCAGGTACCCAGGATAATGGTGCTGGTGCGGGGGAGGAGATCCAGGGAGTTGCCAACTTTGTGTTCGATCTGGAACTTCACGAGGATACAGCCGAGGGCCCGATTGTGAATCAGGAGGTCTTCTTCAGCTCTATCCATAATGGTGGAGAAAGCTGTTTGCCTAATGCCGGTGATTTGCCCGACGGTTTGTGTCCGCCTTGCCTGGCTGGTGCTGGGTTTGCTTTTAGCTTTGACGTGTGGACTCGCGGTCCCGGTCGGGTAATTGACAAGCCTGCTCCGCCGGATCGTACTTGCACAGGGTATCCCGATATTCCCCAAGGCGGCCCAAATATGAGCACTTGGCTGTTCCCCACTGTTGAGCCTGGCAAGTTGATCGGTATGGGAGCGGGGTATGATCACTGGGATCGCGATGGTGGCGGCGGTTCTTGGACCGGCCATGGCGTGGGCAAAGGTTACGGCATCTTGCCGGTTTGTGAAGGCCAGATCGACACCACTGCACTGCCTGCCGGTACATATGTTTTGAAGTTGATCCCGCGGCCCGGCAATAACGTTCTTCGCGGGCCTGAGAGCTATATTATGGAAGACCAGGATGCTTTTGCGACCGAGGCTGAGCAGGTGACCGGTGACACGATCACCTTTGTTTTGGGCAATCCACAACCGCCGGCCTTGGTTAGTGCACAATCAAGCCGAATCATCATTCCTTTTGGTCCACAGTTGGATATTGAATTAATGTTGGCGGTTGCGCAAGCTACCAGTGAGCCTCGGGCGGATGGCCCCCAATGGTTGGAACTGGGTTTCAGCCAGACCCTCTATGCCGCGGATGGTTCGCTTGATATTGGTGATGAGGTTGTGTTAAGCCCCAGTGTTAGTGCAACTGTGAGTTGGCTGGATAATAATACTAAGATTAAGATCAATCTGGGCACGACTGTTGCTGATCAGACCTGCTTGGCGGTTGCGCTTTCTGGTCTGGAGAATGAACATGGCCAATCGCTGGATGGCGATAACGATCTGCATGTCCGGGTACTCGCGGGTGACAGCGATAGCAGCGGTGTGGTCAATATCCGTGACCTGAGCACGGTGAAGGCTCAAATGGGTAAAACGGTTAGCAATGACAATGCCAACTGTGACGTGAACAACGACGAGTCGATCGATACCTATGATCTGAACGCGGTGGAAGCTTCCATTTTCAATATGGTCGGTTGCCCGTAACCTTCGTTGGCCGGCCGATAAAGTTTGAACATCATCCGGGCACGGTTTAGCAAATGATATAAGCCGTGCCCGCTTTTTGCGCGCAAATTTACCGCGTTACTCAGATAGAAAGCTTGCCGATTGGATTTTTGACCTTGCGAGGATTAATAAATCAGAATTGCTGTTCCGCTTTTTCCTGCAATTTCCGGAGAAACGCGTCCCAGTGCCCGAACGCTTCGTCAAATTCATATCGAAGGATGTCGGCCACGACCACCATGTCTCCATTTTCCATGCCGTTTTTTAGCTCGTTGAGTTGGTTTTTGACTATCCCCAGAATATCAATGAGTTTCAAACCCTCGACCTCCATCGTTTCCAAGTCGACGCGCATGGCCTGGGCGGAAAGAAGCATGGAATCCTGGACCTGTTTCCAACCGTCGAAAAACGTACGGAGCTTTTCCATGGCTGCCTTTTGTTCGCCTTGGGATAACAGGTCCGCGGCCTCGTGACGGGTTGCGCCGGCCTGCTCGAAAAGCCCTATGGTTTGGCCCAAGGTGGCCTTGATAAGGCTGCCTATCGGTTGCGTATGCAATTCCAGGCGTTCAAACTCTTGAGTTTGTTTTTTCAAAATGCTTTCCAACTCATCATCGGAAACCGCCTGTCCATCGCAGCAAAGGCGAACTACCAATCGCTCTTGGCCTGCAGGCTGGTTTTGGCAAACCTCACTCGCCAACTCCGCTACGGTCTGGTCATTCCCACATTCAGAGGAATAAGGTCGATCATCAACCAGGATTTCCACGGTAACTCCTTTGCTGTACAGGCATTACATCAAGGGAAATAGGAGACACTGCCCATTCACGCTTAACGAGCTACTATTCCTATAAAAATAAAATCGGCCCACAATGGGCTGGCTCTCGAATCTAATTAGGAATTTTTGCTCTTGTCAGAGAGGAAAGATAATGGAAAGACCGCCGTGTTTTCGCCTATTCCACGGTTACGCTCTTGGCCAGGTTTCTCGGCTTATCAACGTTACAACCGCGAAGAACGGCTGCATGATAAGCCAGTAATTGTAGTGGAATAACTGACAAAAGAGGCTGCAGCTGCTCGGATACGTCCGGGATGTAGAACACGTGATCGGCAACCTTGGGAATATGGGTATCCCCTTCCGTGGCAACTGCCAGAATTCTCCCCCCGCGGCTGCGGACCTCTTCGATGTTCCCCAATACCTTATCATATTGGTGCCCATGGGTCGCGATAAATACGACCGGCATGCCTTCATTGATTAGGGCGATAGGACCGTGTTTCATTTCCGCTGCGGGCATACCCTCAGCATGAATATAGCTGATTTCTTTGAGCTTCAGTGCCCCTTCAAGAGCGATAGGGTAGTTATACCCACGGCCCAGAAATAACCAGTTATTACGGTCGATATATTGTTCGGCGGCCGCCCGAATGGCGTCGGACTGCTTCAGCACCATACCAACTTTATCTGGAATGGTGGATAATTCGGTGGTTAGATTCTGGGCGCTTTTCTGGGATAAAAATCGCCGCCGCCCCAGCCGAATGGCCAGCATGGTCAATACCGCCACTTGCGAGGTGAAAGCCT
>CAZMVS010000285.1:0-2513 GCA_964569525.1 uncultured Planctomycetales bacterium | reverse complement strand
ATATCGAAGTGGAGACCCATCTGGAGCCGATCCGGACGGAACTGCCTACCAGGCAGCTGATGACGATTTTGAATCTGCTGGCGGATAACGCGGCGGAAGCCATGCCTGGAGGGGGAACATTGCGGATCGAACTTTCCCAACAGGGGAAGGAGATTGTCCTGAAAATCAGCGACACTGGGAGAGGGATACCGGCGGATCATATTCCTGGCGTATTCGAGCCCTTCTTTACAACCAAGGGGGTGGATTCTGAGGAGGCAGGGGAACACCCGGGATTGGGGCTTTCGGCTGTTCATGGAATTGTCAAGGATATGGAGGGAAGGGTGCAATTCGTTTCACAGCCCGGTCGAGGAACGAGTTGCACGGTTTTCATACCTTCGCATGACAAAATATAAATTTTTAATTCATTTTCTCGATTAAACAGTGCTCGACAAGGATTGTAAGGATATTGGGCAAATTTGCTTTTTGGCCTTTTTTGTCCTGATTCTGCGACAGGACGAGCTTGCCTATTTTGTTGAGTTTCTCTTTTGGCAAATTGATTGATCGACAACAGGGAAGCTTGCCTGCAGCTTGCGGATGGAAAGGGTGTACAAGATCGAGGAATAGGCAGCTATGATATCAGCGGTTGAAGATGGTTCGCAGCAAAGAGCAAAAAAAGGTTGATTATAGGACTTTCAGTCCGCAATGGTTGAATTCTTTTGATGCGGAGTGTAGGATGTTATCGCGTGAGGCGGTTGTGACCCTGAGGTAGGACGGCAACCCAAGCCGATTTTCCCAAAGGGTAAATGGCGCGGTAATTTTCGGGGGTAAGGTCAACCGCCTGAATAAGCTGCCAGGTAAAGTACGGATGTCCAAAGGGTCGATAATAAAGATGGTACGTTGCCTGGGTGGTGGTGTTTCGATTTTAACCCAAGCCCATTTGAGAGCGAGTAATCCAGTAAAAATTCATAAGCATTGATTGTAGGTTTTTTTAGCGCGCGGTTCGTGTGCCAATCAGAGTGGATTGTATATACCTTGTACAAGGATTTACATGATCAAGAGCTCATACACTAATAAACGTTTTCGGGTTGTCGTAGGTCTGACTTTGTTGTGTGGTTTGGGATTTCAGGCCCAGCGGGTGACAGAACAGGGTGAACAGCAGGTAAACAAGGTTAAAGTCACCGCCCCGAAGAAACTTGGTCCGAGTGTCGCCTATGCCTCCACCACAACGGAGCGGCCAAGCAAAGGGCCGTCATTGGAAACGATGGCCAGCGAGAATCCCGTCAAATTCTTTGAGTTCCTTCTCGAACAGTACGATCAACGGGTTCGCGATTATACGTGCACATTTAATAAGAAAGAGCTGGTTTGTGGACGGATGACCAAGGAGCAGGTGATCGAGGTTCATTTCCGGGAAGAGCCTTTCAGCGTTCGTTTCAAATGGATTAAGAATCAGGATAAATGTCATCGGGCGTTGTACGTGGAAGACCGCTGGCTCGAAGACGACAAGCAGATGGCGGTTGCGGAGCCAGGGGCCATTGCCCGGATTTTCGTGCCGTACGTCATGCGGGCGATTCACGGGAAGGATGCCGCCAAGAGTTCGCGGCGAACAATTGATCAATTCGGGGTAGGCAACAGTATTCGCCTGGTTCTCAAGTACTGCAAGATGGCTGAGAAGGAAGGCGTATTAGGATTTAATTACAAAGGCAAGGGCAAAGTCGATGACCGGGAAACGCTAGTTTTTGAGCGACATCTGCCATACAACGGTGAAGGTTGCCGCTGGCCGGATCGCGTGCTCGTTGTTCACGTGGACAAGGATTGGCTGGTGCCGGTTTTGTGTGTGGCTTACGGCGACGATGCCAAAAAGGAACTGCTCGGCATGTACCTGACCACAAATATCGATTTCAACGTCAACCTGCCGGACTCGGTATTCACCAAGAAGGGAATGGGGCTGGAAAAGTAAGAGGATTTTAACTTCAGCTAAAGCTTCTCGACGTCGCTCGAAAAACAATTCGGCCATTTGCCTTTTTTTGGACTTGGAATCCCCTCAATCTGAATTTTTTCTTCATATCATGTTTCATTCCCGCTTCCATCACCAGGAAGGAAAGGCATCGGACAAAGCTTTACCATCTGGATTTTTAATCTTAGCCTGTCATTAAATTTACAAACGGTTTGCACGGCGGATGGTCATGGGCCAGCATTTTCGATGCCGGAATGGCCAAAAAAGATCAGCAAGCCTACATTTTATTAGCGACTCATGCTCTGAAATTGGGGGGATTATCAACCAAGGCGAACGGAACATTGAGGCATAGGCAACTAAAATTTTGTTGCTCCTGTAGAAGGACCTGTTTAGAATCGCGATCCGGGTCGATGAATACATCTTCTATAATGGGAGGTCAATCCCATGGAATACCCGTTTTTTGATTTTCCCAAGCTGGGGGGCGGGATGTTGATCGCCATGGTGGCGATTTTTCACGTGGTCATCGCGCACCTGACGGTGGGGGCGGGGTTTTTTATCGGGATTGCTCATACCGTAGCGA
>CAZMVS010000284.1:0-2490 GCA_964569525.1 uncultured Planctomycetales bacterium | reverse complement strand
GTTTCACTTTTTCAGGTAGATTTTCCACCGCCGAGGCGGAGTGATTCATAGCCAATTCGTAACGGAGTTGCAGGGGCAGCAGTTTCAAGCGATCGGAGAGGTTCAGTTGAATGTCATACAAAGGCCGCATGATTTCGTAGGCCTCTTCCATCCGATTGAGACAGAGCAGGCTGTCGGTCAACATCATTCGGGTGGCGACCCAGACGTTCTGGATTCGCCGGAGCAGCCGATGGCGAAGCAATTCCCGGCAGATGGAGATGACCTCCTGGTGGGCTTCCCGCTGAAAATAAACGGCCGCCAGCGATTGGCCGGCCGCCAGGTTCAGCTTGGCGGACAGCGAGAAACCGGAGATGGCCCGTTGCAGCCAGACCTGGGCATCGTCCAAGCGTCCGGCGGCGAGGAGAATATTCCCCGTTTGTACGGCCCGGTTGGAACGGGCCGAGCTGAAAAACAACAACATGTACAGGATGATCATAAATCCGCCGAGCAACCAGGCGGTTTGCTGATCGGGTTGTGCGGGATTGTAAAGAATCCAGAAGATGGCGATAGTGAAAAAGGCAAAGGTAATCGCGCGGGTCAGCCGAACCAGGATAAGCTGCCGGCGAAAACCGCTCAAAAATTGTTGTACCGCTGGTCCGTTCATAGATTCCACTCCACGGCCGGGTAGCTGGCGGCCACGTCGCTGAGTTCTTCGAAGCGCTTCAACAGTTCGTTCGGTCGAACCAACAGGGTCGCGTCCTGCCAATATCGGCGGGCCTGGTCCGGTTGATTTTCGCGGTGAAAAGCGGCGGCCTGCAGGGCATATCCATAACCCGCCCGGGTGCTGAGGTATTTGCGAAAAAGCTGACGGCGATGTTCGGCTTGTTCCACGCTGTCCCGGGTTTGGCCCATGTAAACCTCACGAAAGAGCGAGAGTAATTCGACCTGTGCTTCCAGGGGTTCGGGCACATCCTTGCGGGCCAGTTTGTCTACTTGCTGGACGGCGTCGGTGGTTTGGCCGGTGCGTAACATGGAAGCAGCCAAACCTACCTTGGCGTTATGTAATTGCAGTGAATCGCCCACGTCTTCGTTGATCATGGATTCGTAAACGAATTGGGCCGCTTCGTAGTTATCGTCCGCTTCGGCGACTTGGGACAGGGCGAGCAGGGCTTCAGCCCGGGCCCGTTCATGTCGCAGGGGGTGACGTAACAGTTCGGTCAGTTTTTGTCGGGCTTTTTCCCATTCTTTCAACTGGACCGCTTCCATCCCTTCCAGCATCAGTCGGGATAACTGCCGCTGTCGACGGACGGCATAAAGGATCATCCCCATAAGGCCCAGCATGACCACGTAAGGGGCCAGGTCGAGCAAGGGATGCGAAATATCCAGTTTTTTCGGGGCTACCAGGCTGATCGTCAACAGAAAGATCAGGGACAAAAGGATCAGCCTGGGGTAGGTAAAAAATCCTTTCGGTGGGCGGGAAGCAGCCACGAGTTCTTGTGTATTTTCTACAGTGAGCATTTCTCTCCAACTAATTATAAGGCGATTCAAATTTTTTCTTTGCGGCTATCATGCCTTGCGGAGGGAAATCTCGATCAAGGGCGCGACTGCCTCTGTCCCCCGAAGGTCTCTAGCCGGAATCAAACTAGCAAAGTGTCCATTATACTGCAAGATGGGGGTTAAGGCCGATGCCATTCTTCACAGGCTGGGCATAATGGTAACCGGTCAAATCGGCGTTCCCGGTGGGCATGGCGGGCATTTTCCATGTCCGACGAATGCCAGATATCATTCATGGTGGAATTATGTAAGCTGCCGACGACGTGGCGGCCTTTGAAATCCTGGTCGCAAATGGGGACTTGGCCGTCGGCCAGGATCATGGCCCGCTGGAAGATTCGTTGGCAGGTCTTTCTGGCTGGTGGAGCCATTCGCATGACGCTGAGATCCGGCCACTGGTTGGCATAATGACTCGGTCCGGTGATTAGCGCCCCGCCCGTTTTGCTCATCCAGGTGTCATAAAAGGCTTCCAGCTTGTCCATGGTCTGGGGGATTTTTATCATTTCGCAGACCACCAGGGGTTTATTTAAGCCTTTTTGGGCTTGGGCCTGTGCCAGGCTGGTTATATTTTCCTGTACTTGTTCGAAATAATCCGTATTGTGCAGAGCCCGGTAGTCTTCGGGAGTGACTGCATCCAGCAAGACATGCACCACGTCCACGCGGTTGGCCAGCAGGGACTCGATAACTTCGCCGGTTAGATGAACGGCGGAGGTTTTGACGGCCAGGCCGAAAATGTTTGCTTGCCGACAACGGTTCAGACAGTGCACGAAATCCGGGTGCATCAGGGGATCGCCGAAGCCGCCGAGAGTGATCCGTGTGGTTTCCTGCTCGGCCAACTCTTCGATCAATCGGTCAAAAAGCTGTTTGTCTATGGGGCCGCGCCCGCCGGCGGCCTGTCCGCTGGGGCGCAGGGGTGAATTTTCCAGCGGATCCGCGGTGGTCAGTTCAATTTCCACTTCT
>CAZMVS010000283.1:0-2730 GCA_964569525.1 uncultured Planctomycetales bacterium | reverse complement strand
ACTTTCCCTTCGATCCCGGCGCATTCGCCAAGCACGGGCTACAGCCGCACACGCAGCAGTTGCAGACGGCGTCGAGGCTACGGGTACCGAGGATAGTTCAAGCGGAACCGCTTCACCGAGGCCCGATATGAAATCCGTCATGAGAACATGTCGGGCCAATCGTTGGCGAAGGTCTTCCAGCTCAAGGCCGTCATGAACATCCAACCCGAAGTCACGCCGAAGAAGCTCCGTGAGTTCACCAGTGGCGTCCTTCTTGGTAATGCTTTCGTCGAGCCGGTCGTTGTCGAGGAACGAAAGCGCTACCTCTTGCGGGTCGCCCGTGCCAAAAATAAGGGCAATCACCCCTTTGGAAATTTCGCCGCCCTTGTCGGCCAGAGTGTCAAGATCGGCCAGAGTTAGCTTTCCCGCATCGGTCTGTTTTTCAACGTGGGCGGCGGTATCTTCGCCCAGAACACCTTTCAAAGCGTTGCGGGCCACAACTGCCGGCCGTGTGTTGCGTGCAGGAGGCTGCTGGCCCGGCTGCATGATAACACCCGCAGCTTCCAGCTCGATGAGGGCATTATGGGTCTGGTCCTGATCCATCGGCACATAGACCACCATGGGGGGGCTCTTCACCGTTCATGAGATGCTTCTGGTCTATTTCCCAGCGCAACCGAACAAAACTGCCTTGATAGCGGATAACCTGGGTGTCGGGCAGGTGAAGCGCCGGCAAGGCAGACCCATACGCACTATCCGGGTCATACCAGACAACGAGGCCGTTATCGTTGACCTGTTTAGCGATCAGGCCGATGAGATATTCTGTTACGATGCCGGGTTTACTCATTTTTTCCTGATCCTTGGTCATATTTTTGGATCTTCCTTCTCATGGAATGACCTGTCCGTCGGATATGGATAAGATGGTATTTACGAAAGCCTTCAGTTCCGAGCATTGATTGATCGCCGTCGATAAATCGTTTTCACGAAGAATTCGCGCCACATCGCGAGGCTTTACATAACTGTCTCTGCATTGGCCGATCTCGAAAATTTCCTTGATTCGGTATGCAGGAGGATTTTGATGGTTCACGGTCTCAGGGTTGCCGCCGGGGGCGCCCTTGTTATGTCTCGCCAATCTTTGAATCGTCGGCCAGTAAGGCAACAGCCAAGCCTCAAAATCGTATTGAGCGGCATGCGGGTGGAATCTCGGCTCCTGCCCTACCCATTGCCTCATTTTGTTCTTGGCGTCTTGAGCATCGGTGAAATCGGGAGGCGTTGTGCCGGTGTAGACGTCCGTCAGTGCAATGACATGGTTCGCAGGATTTCTTCCGATAAAAAGGTTTTCCACAACTCGTTTTAATTTGTCTTCTTTGGGAATTCGGCCGTCGTAGGGAAAAATATCCAGCCGAGGCATGTTGCCGGCCAGACGGTTTTTCAAAAAGTCCCTGAGATATGGAAGAAACGCCTTTTCGGTTCTGCCTTCGACGATGACGGATATTTTCATGACCGACCTCCCATCCGGCCCATCCGCCATACTTCATCAAGGCTGTATTCGGCCAACCATCGGTCAAGATCCATAGAATCGGCCCATGCCGCTGATGCACAGCCGTCATCATCCACATCCATGACCACCACTTCGGCTGGATTTAAAAACCGGATAAAGCGGTCGGAATGGGTGGCGACGATCAATTGGGTTCTCTTGGACGCTTCCCGCATTACATCGGCCAGAAGGCTCAGCAATTCCGGATGCAGGCTGACTTCCGGCTCATCGATCATGGTGACCGTCGACAGGTTCGGGCTTTGAAGCAACGAGACAAGCCAGAGGAAACGGAGCGTACCTTCCGACAGTTCGTTCATGTAAATCGGCTTGCTGAATTTTGTCTCTTTCCAGGTCATTGCCAGCATGCCGGCCGCCACCGGCGGAAAGTTCAGTTCTTCGAAATCCGGAAACGCCGTGCTCAGCGAATCCATAATAATTTCAAATCGGTCCCGGTTGCTTTCACGCAGGTAATAAAGATAAGGCACTAGATCTTCGCCGTCGGGGCCGGGCAGCGTCGCCGGTTTCATGGGCTGGGGCATTTTCACCGGTGCACGGGGGCCGACATCCAGCACGTGATACTGTGTGGCGGTTGCTAAAATGCGCCGCAGCTCCTCCGGTTGCCGAAACATTTTCGGCACCTGCGAGAGTGAGGTTTCCAGGGAGTTATGTTCCCAATCGGGGCGGACGAGACGGTTTTCTTCTGTTTCGTAGTACCTGATGTCCCCGTCCGACGATTCGATGTGTCGGAAGGGATTATCAAAACCTGGCCGCCGCTGACACAACAGCTCCTTGGAAATGGAATACCCGGTGCCCTTGGGGGCAAGCCGCAGTTCATATTCAAGCGGCTCATGACCGGGAACCGTCATATCGACGAGCAATGAAAGGTCTTCGTTTTTACCGCGTGTCAGGAGGCTTGTGATGCCGCCGAATTGCGACAGAATGCTGTTCAAATTTCCTGATGCCGAAGCGGATAATACGGATAAGGCGTCAAGAAAAGATGTCTTGCCGACCCCGTTTGCGCCGATCAACACCATAAACGGCCGCACCGGAAGGTCGACGGCCCGCAACCGTCGAAACCCGCTTATTTTGATTCGGTTGATTTTGTACATTATTATTTCTCCATTGATCCGGTTTTTTGTTTAAGCCCAATTGTCGGCATATGTCCTTGGCATTACACCTACCTCAAATATTTTTTCCAACTTGTGGACAATTCTAAT
>CAZMVS010000282.1:0-15124 GCA_964569525.1 uncultured Planctomycetales bacterium | reverse complement strand
TAATTTATTTAATTTATTTTGAAAGTCAATGCCCTGTCTAATCGGGGGGTATCTTATTGTCAACAAGGACAGAAAAAGGATGCGGAAGAGGATTGGAAGAAGGCGTTGGAATTGACAGCAGATGAGGAATTCAAAACCAGGATAGAAAAGGAATTGAAAGCAATATCTAATTTGGAATAAAGGCTTATATTTAAGTGATTGAGCATAATTAGAAACGAAAAAGGCTTACCTAAACACATGTATCATTAAATAATTTTTTGATATGAGAAGAAAAGAAAGAAGATTAAAAGTTAATAAGCTTTTTTTGTTTGGCGCAGGCGCATCCTATAGCTTAACAAAACGTGGAAATTCTCATACTATCTGGCAAGCACCGTTGGATTGTGAATTTTGTGAGCGTATTATAAAGACCAAAGATAAGCATAAATGGGTTAGTGAAGCTATAGAAAGAGTAGGCAAAGATTGGAGAGATCATCATGAATTTGAGAAGCTTGGTTTAGAAGAAGCAATTATTAAACAAATCGGACATTTTGATTTTTTAGACAGTATTCATCCAAGGAGAGGGAATCGCCGCGTTATTAATGATTATATAAATGATCTTATACATTTAATTGCTATCGTTCTTTCAAAGACTAAATCCGAAAAAATTGATGAAATAAGAACTTTCTTAAACGATATATTTCCAACACCTTATAAATATAAAATACAGAAGAACCGAATAATAACATTTAACTACGATACGATCGTCGAAGAATATTTACTAAAGCGATTTAAAAGAACCGAGCTCTATTTTGACCAAATACGTACAGAGAAGACGAACTCATCACGAAGGCGTCCAGACGGGAAAAAGGAATATCCATTGTTAGTTAAGTTACATGGATCAATAAACTGGCGTATAAGAAGACAAGATTTAAACAATATTTTAGACAGCAACATACCCGAAGAAAATAAATCCAATACTAATACATATAACACAAAAGGATGTTATTTTATTAACACTATAACGGAGAGTGATAGTGTTCCTTCCCCCGAAGATGACGAGGCGCCATGTATAATTCCGCCATTGCCGCAAAAGCCAATAACAAATATATCGATATTTAGATATTTGTGGACCTACGCTTACGAATATCTACACGAATGCAAAGAATTAATAATATGTGGTTATAGCCTGCCGGATACAGATACTTTAGCCGTTTCTATGTTCAGTAACTTTTCCAACAAAAATTTAGAAAAAATTACTATCATTGATCCAAACCCAATGGTAATAAAAAAATGGAAAGACCTATTTACGCGCAAGCAAATTAATGAAAAGTTGAGATGGGAATATTATGACGATTTGAGTGAATACATACGACTTAATGCTAAGAGAAATCCAGATCGAAAAAGAAAGCGTCGATAGGCTTATTTCGCTTTGCTTTACCCGGGGCTGGTTTGCGTCGTTGGTGCCCGCCTTGTGCAAAAGGCGGGCTTGTGTGTTTTGTCGGGGTGGGAGAAAAGGTGGTGAGATTTCAGGGGTTGGTGGGATTGGGGGAATTATAAGATCCCGATTCATCGGGATGATACGTGCGGCCGTTTGTTCTCCGCTTATAGGTAGGGTTGGTTTTGAGTCACCCGCTTCGCGGGTTTTTATTTTGTTGGGGATTGTAACCCCGGGTTCCGCTTCGCTGCACCCGGGGCTAGAATTGAGTCGCCCTCTACGAGGGCTTTTTGGAGATCCCGACAAGTTGGGATGACACGCGAGGTGGATCGGGATGACAGGGTGACGTAAGGTTCTAAGATTTTTCGCTGCGCTCGAAATGACGGGGCGCGTTGGTTCGGCGCGTCGGGCGAAATGACAATTGATGGAACACTGTTTGCGCAGTCCATGTCATTCAAAGCGGTGTCGCGGCCGGCGCAGTCCATATTATCCAAAGTGGCGTCGCGGTTGGCGTAGTCCAAAGGATTCCGCGAGGGGGAGTAATCACGTTGCTGCACTGCTCGAGAAGCAGTGGCACACGTTTTAGGTTGCGTCAATTTGCCCGCCTTGTGCAAAAGGCGGGCTTGTTTTTGAATCCAAAGCGGTGTCGAGGCCACCGCAGTCCAAAATAGTGGAATGACGCGCGTGGAAAGGTTGTAAGATTTCTCGCTGCGCTCGAAATGACAAGGCGCGCCGGGTTCGAGATGACAGGTTCGAGATGACAGGTTCGAGATGACACGTTTGCAGGGGGGATATTTATGTCTTTTGGGCGGGGGATTTTTTGTGGGGTGAGCGTTTGGTGTGTTTTATGGTGGTGAGGATACGGTCGGCTTTTCGGCGGGCTTCGTCGATTTTGGGCCGGCGGACTTCGGCGTAGCCGGTGATCGGTTCGATGGAGCGTAAGACGTTTAAGTATTCGGAATAGAACTTTTCATCGATGTTTTCGAAGTCGTCCACAATCTGTTCGTACCATTTCAATAATGCGTGTTCGTGGCGGAAGTGAGAGGGGAGCACTTTTCGCAGGAAGCGCATTTTCCGCAATACATAGAGGCCCCAGTTGGGGACGGTGATATCAAGCTGTTTGCCGAAGAGGCGGGGGTGGAAGGTACGGCGGTAGCGGATTTTGTCGCCGTTGGCGGGGTTGACGTTATAGCGTTGGCGGTCGCGGCGGAGTTTTTCGTAGCTGGTGAGCAGGTGGGCGACGTAGAACTCGTCTTTGATGAGCATGGCCTTGGCGAGGTTCCAGACGACGGCCCTGGTGGCGGCGAGGTCGTGTTTTTCATGGTCGGCGAGGAAGACGCGGCGGATGCGCTGGGCGTACTCGCGGGCGTAGTTCAGGCCGCCCCATTGGACGAGATCATAGATGCGGACGGCGATGTCGCGCATGGTCTGGCGGTCGAGTTCGCGGCAGGCGCGGAGGGTGGTGTAGGTAATGTGTTTGTAGCCGCGGGCAAGTTCGGTGTCGGGCAAGCGGCGTCGGCCGGAGGCTCCGGGGCGTTCGTTACGCAGGGCGCGGTTCTTGCCGAGTAAACGCATGTTGAGGTAAGCGGCTTTTTCGCGGACAGTCTGGGCGAGGGTGCGCGTGGGCTCCTGCTCGTAGAACAGTTCGGGATGGCTGACGAGTTTGCGGCCGACCTGGAAGGCGCGGAGGTTTTTGCGGAAGTCGGCGCGGATGGTGTGGCGGATGCCGTCCTTGAGTGATTCGAGGGAGACGGGGATCAGGCCACACTGGTAGGCGACGCCGAGCATGGTGATGTTGGCGTAAAGTTTGGTGCCGAAGATGCGTTCGCAAAGCGAGGAGATTCGGGTGGAGAAATAGCGATCGGCGCGAGTGGCGTTTTTGAGGATGTTTTCGAGTTCGTCGGGGTGGGTCTGATCAAGGCCCATGAGGTTGCGCGTGGTGGGAGTGGGATCAGTGTTGACGACGACGGCGGTTCGTTTGGGCGAGGCGACGCGGAAGGGTTTGTCGGGATCGACGGCGCGGGCGGTTTCGAGGAGGTCCACGCCGAGGAGGAGGTCGGCCTTACCGTAGGGGACGGTCATGGCGGAGCGGGTTCCCTTTTTGCTGAAGATGATCTGGGAATAGACGCCGCCGTTACGGATGGCGAGGCCTTTTTTGTCGCTGAACTGGACGTCGTAGCCTTCTTTGCGGCCGGCGAGGACGAGGATGCTGGCGGCGGTGCCGATGCCCATGCCTCCGACGCCGGCCATCCAGGCGCGCCAGACGTTGCCGTCAAAGTCGATTTTCGGTTCGGGGATGTCTTCGAGTTTGATCTGGTGGCCGCGGCGGGTGGGCGGTCGTTTGCGGATGACGGTGATTTCTTCGAAGGAGGGACAGGCGCCGAGTTTGGCGCAGGCACCGTCGTTGACGCACCAGGACAAGTCGGTTGCGGTTTTGGGGCCGTAGTCGGTCTGGGTAGTGGTCAGGCCGGGGCAGCCGGTAAGGTTGGTGCATTCGAGGCAGTAGTCGCAGACTTCGGGGGTAATGTTCATGAAGGTCTTTTTGCGGACGAAGCCGCGGCGGCTTTGTTCAGCGCGTTCGGCGCGTTTTTTGCGGCGGTTGTAGGTAATGCCGCATTCCTTGTCGGCGATGATGACTTTGACACCGTCGGCGAGGACGGTTTCTTCGAGTTGTTTTTTGTATTTTTCGCGGTCGTTGGGGTCCGCGCGGAGGACCTTGCACTTGTGGTTAGTGACGGCGCGGACCATTTCCTCGATGTCCTGGGCGGGGATGGGTCGTTTGAGGAGGTCTTCATCGAGGGCGGCAAGCGGCTGATGACCGGTCATGGCGGTAGTGCCGTTGTCGAGGATGATGAAGGTGAGGTCCTGGCTGCTGTAGATGGCGTTGCTGATAGCGGTGGCACCGGAATGGAAGAAGGTGCTATCGCCCATGAAGACGACCTGTTTGTTGTTGATGAAGGGGTCGATGCCGCTGCCGGTGCCGGCGCCGAGGCCCATGCCGGAGTAGTTGTGCATGAGGGAGGAGTTAGGCTCGAACATGAGCATGGTGTAGCAGCCGGTGTCGCCGTGGAAGACGAGGTCGATAGGGTTGCGGCGGTGGTGTTTTTGCATGTATTGGGGGTCGAGGAACTTGTTGCGGAGTTCGAGGAAGATGTTGGCGGAGTCGCGGTGGGGGCAGCCGGGGCAGAAGGTGGGGGTTCTGTTCGGCAGGTTCACTTTCGGTTTAGTAGTTTGGGTGATGGTTTCGATTTCGTTTTTGATTTTGTCGGCGGCCGGTTTGGCGGCGGGGATGTCGAGTTTATTGAAGAAGCGGCCGATGCGATCGGCAACGATGGAGACGTTGAGGCCGAGAGCGGCGGGGGGGGCCGGGGGAACCTTTGGGGAACTGTTTGCCCCAGATGTTGGCGATGGGTCGGCCGTTATTTTGTTGCAGATGAATGGCGATGTCGGAAATTTGTTCTTCGATAAAGGAGCGACGTTGTTCGACGACGACGATATTTTTGAACCGTTGCAGGTGTTTTTCGATTTTTTGCCGGTTGAGCGGGAAAGTGACGTCGAGCTTGAGAACGGGGATGGCGTTACGCAGGCCGAAGTCGGATAAGGCTTGATCGACGTATTGGTAGGCCATTCCGCTGGTGACGATGAGGACGTCGTTGTTATTGGGGGCGTCTTCGAGGCGATTCAGGCCGAGGCGGTCGACCGCGGCGTGTAGTTTTTGATATCGCTCGGGGATTTCGAGTTCGTTGCGACCGGTGCGCGGTGGGAGGAGGACGGTTTTTTCGAGGTTTAGTGTTTCGGTCTGCAGGTCGAATTTGAGGTTGGTATTGCTGAGCGGGTAGTGATTCGGCCGGCAGGTAACGGTACCGCCGCCATCGGCAAGGGTGGTGGTGATGATGAAACCCATATACAAGCCGGCGGCTTGGGAGAGTTTGAAAGCGACGGGGATGTAGTCCTTAATTTCCTGGGGAATGCTGGGTTCGATGACAGGGACGAAAAGATGGCGGTAGAGGAAACGGGAGTCGGCGGCTACCTGGGTACTTTCGCTCCAAGGGTCATCACCGACGACAATGACGGCGCCGCCCTCGGGGTGGGGTCCGGCGAGATTGCCAAGGGCGAGAGCGTCGCTGGCGACGTGTAGGCCGACGCTTTTGAAGACGGCCATGGCGCGGAGGGGGGCCATTTGTGAGCCGTTGACGGAAGCGACGGAGAGGGCCTCGTTGTTGGCCATTCGACCTTCGATGCCGTGTTCGCGGAGCAGTGGTGCGCAGATGGAGATGACATCGAAGAAGGTGGCGACGGGTGAGCCGGGGTAGCCGGTCATCAAGTGGACGCCGCCTTCGGTTTCCAAGGCGCCCTTGAAGAGCAGTTCGTTGCCGTTAAAGGCCTCTACGCCGTTGTCCTGTAGGAATCTTGCATCCGTCGATTTGCTCATAGTTTATCCGTCATCAGGTTAATTGGTTTTGAGGTTTGTCGATCGTTTTGCGAAGGGGCTGGTAGCCAGCCATATTCGCGGCCTTCCGATAGCCTTATTTTGCGAACATCCATACCCGTATATTGTTGTCGGCCGATATATTTGTTAATAACCTGGCCGATGTTGCTGAAATTTCCCCTGGATGTCCAATTCCTTCCTGTTTCCGATTGTATTTGGTTGGTTTGTCAGCTGTTACGGTTTTATGGTTAAGCATCAGGCCACACCGCGCCTTGCGGAGTCCAGCTTAACGATGAATTATTCCTATGATAACTTTTTCGAAAATAATGGCCAGTTGAATCTAGAAATTTTATTAAGTTTGGATTTTCCAACCGGGACACACCTTGGTCTTCGCGAGATGTAGGGTTAGACAGGGGGAGGGTGATGAGTGAGGGGAATTCAGGACTTATTTTTCTAAAATAGGGTGTTAAGTGGGGGCGGGAATTGCAAAAATCGTGATATTAAGATAATTTACAGACAGCAGGGGCGATTTTTGGAGTCCTTGTTCAGTGGTGAGTGTAGCTCAGTTGGTTAGAGCACCAGGTTGTGGTCCTGGGGGCCGTGGGTTCGAATCCCATCACTCACCCTTTTTTATTTTTAAATTTGCAAATACTCGATTTGTTTCAGGTGTTTACCCACCCTGATTGAAGCAGTGCATACTTCGATCCCGTCGGTATTTTATCTATTTTGACATTTTGGCGAATGATTTGGTTTCAGTAAAGCTTTTACTTTGAGGTAAGTAGTGGGGCGATATGAGTGCGGGCTTCGTCCAAGTCACTGGGGTAGTCGATTTCGCGACAGGGCAGGTCGCTGATATCGATCGGGGTGAGAGGCCACTGGGGGCAGAGTTCGTTTACCGCCCGTTCGAAAAAGTCGTTTTCGATATGATTTTCCTCCACCAGTCGGGTTAATGTTTGGGCGAAAGGGGGGGCGATATTCGGGCCGAAGCGGGCGATGCCGACGAACTCGCCGTGACAATTTTTGGGGGGTATTTCTTTGCTGATTAGGGTGATTCGTTCGTTTTCGATGACGACTTTGACCTCTTCGGGGCCGCAAGGGCCGCTGTGGATGGCCAAGGCGGAGTCAGCGGGATTAGCTTGCAGGCGGGCAACGAGGCGATGGTCGAAGATCACGTCGGCGTTCACGTAGAAAAAGGGGCCGGTCATGAAGTTGCGGGCCAGGTAGAGGGAAAAGATGGTGTTGGTTTGGGCGAAACGGGAATTTTCCACGAAGGTGATGGTTCCGGGTTGATCGGCGAGGTGTTGGCGGAGTTGTTGCTGTTGATAGCCGACGACGATTACGAACTGATCGATGCCGCAGGCGAAAAAGGAGGCTAACTGGCGGTGGATGATGCTTTGGCCGCCGATATCAACCATGCACTTAGGGCTGGAAAGGCCGAGGCGTGTGCCGGTGCCGGCTGCGAGGATGATGGCTTTCATGCTTTCCCCGGATAGTGGAGGAGTATTTCTTCGAACTGCTGGATGGTTTCTTCGCACGGATTTTCGACAATGTTGGCGATGGCAGCAAAGAGGGGGACCGGCAGGCGGAGGGTAGCCATCTCGGAGACGGCGGCGGCGGTCATGGCCCCTTCGACAACCATGCGAACTTCGGCCAGAGCGTCTTTCAAGGGTATCCCGCGGGCAAGGAGTTGGCCGAGGCGGTAGTTTCGGCTATTGGGGCTGAAGCAGGTGGCGACGAGGTCTCCCATGCCGGCAACGCCGAAGACATGTTCGGTGGAGATTCCCAGGAAGCGGGCGACGGCGGCGATTTCCCGCAGTCCGAAGGTGAGCATCAGGCCCATGAAATTGCAGCCCATTTGCCGTTCGGTAATAATGCCTGCCCCGACGGCGAAGACGCCTTTCATGGCGGCGCATAGTTCCACGTCCACTTTATCCCGAGTCATATCAAGAGAGAGTCGTTCGCTGCCCAGAGTTTTGGCCAGCTTGAGCAGGAGGTGGACATTCTCACAGCCGAGGACGGCCTTGGCGGGTCTTCCGTCGGCAATTTCCCGGGCGATGGTGGGTCCGGAGAGGACGGCGACTGGTGCCTCGGGAAGGATGGCGGCGATGACCTGGCTCATGGTGCGGAAGGTGGCCCGTTCGAGTCCCTTTGAGGCGCTGACTATGACAGGATAGGGGCGTTTGGTTTGTTGGCGAATTTTTTCGGCAACGGCAGCGACCTGGGCACTGGGGACGACGACGAGGACCACATCTTCGCTGGTTAAAGGGGAGCTGAAAGCGGTTTCTACCTGAATGTTACGTTGTTCAGTCCCAGCTGTATGCTTGAGGTTATTATGGGCATCGTCAATTAATTGGGGCGATTCGCACCATAAGCGGACTTTGGAGGCAGGATTAACCAATCCTGCGAGGGTGGAGCCCCAGTTGCCGGAGCCGATGATCGTGATACACATGAAAAAATTCCTGTTGAAGGATAAGAAATCGTTTTGCTGGTGGAATAGCTTATAGACAGGTTTGGCTTGAGGCAACATGAAAAAGACGGATTTAGAGATGGAGAATGGGTTTCGGGCTTTTTTCCTATAAATTTTCGGAAAATAAGATTTTTGAGAAACTATGCAGTTATTTGGACGTCATACTTTAAAAGTAGGCTAACCGGAATTCATGTGTTGGGTCTTATAAGGCGTGGATGAGGTTTGTTGTTGGTGTGAGGAAAAGTCTTGTTAAACGTAAATTTTTATGAAACAAACAATTAGGTGTTGTGGGTTGATGGGGAGAGGGTAAGCGGACGTGGTGCAAATTGCCTGATGAAAAAGAGGCTTGAGCATTTTTCATGGACAGCCGATGAACTATTCAGTTATACTAGGGTGATATTATTGCTTTAGTGAGTGTCATAAACTTGCCAGAGGTTTTTGCCCCGAGGAAACCAAGCCAATATTAAACCATCGAACGGGGTAAAGGGGAGTATCAGCAAGGTGAAGCGTAGATTTTCATGGACATTTTGGCGAATTCTGTGCGTTGGGGCACTGTTGGTATTACTGACAGGTTGTCCGGGAGCGGGGGGTTCTTCCAAAAATTCTATCCTGGCCAATCGTACGGTGGACGCAGTTCAGGGTGGGCCGAAGATCTGCGAGATTCCAGAGGGCGAGGAAGAGTTAGTTGAGGGCGTGATCGAGCTGGTAAATAGTGAACGGGCTGATTACGACCTTCCTCCGGTGAGTCACAATCCGATTTTGTCGGCCATTGCAGAGGATTTTGCCTGCGAGATGATCGAGAGAGGTTTCTTTCCCAAGGACCACATCAATCCGCATACCGGAGAGGGGCCCTACGAGAGAGCGGTAGGGGGAGGCTATTTATTTTTGGCTGTGGGGGAGAATCTGGCCGCCGGCCAAACGTCGCCGGGAGAGGTGATTTCTGATTGGATGAACTCGATTGACCATCGGGGCATTATTCTTGGCGCCCAGTGGTCGGAGATCGGTGTGGGGATTCGCACGGGTGGCGAGTACGGTGTTTACTGGGTTCTGGAGTTTGGCAATCCGCCATAAGGGATGGGAATTTTGAGTTGAATAAAAAAGTGCAAGCCTGTCGTTTATTACGGACAGGTTTATTTTTTGCGCTTTAGGGGTTGGGTTCTATTTTTTTGGAGTGTGTTAAAAGGCGCCGCGGCAGGACAGGACGGCGGGAATGGTTTTGACGAGGATTTCCAAGTCGAGCAGCAGGTTTCGGTTTTCGACATAGTACAAATCAAGTTGCATCCATTCGTTGTATGGTATTTTGGATCGCCCGCTGATCTGCCAGAGGCAAGTCAGGCCTGGGGTAACGCTGAGGCGGGCGCGTTCGGCGCGTGTTTGATTATTGACTTCGGGGAGTGGTAAGGGGCGTGGACCGACGAGGGACATTTCGCCCTTGAGCACGTTGAACAATTGGGGGAGTTCGTCAATGCTGGTACGACGGATCAATCGCCCCACGAAAGTGAGTCGCGGGTCGTTGCGTATTTTAAAGCAGGGGCCCTCAGTCAATTCATTCAGGTCTTTTAGTTCGCTTTGATTGTGTTCGGCGTTGAGGTGCATGGATCGGAACTTAAGCATGTAGAATGGTTTGCCATTTTTGCCTGCGCGGTGTTGGCGGAACAATATGGGGCCGGGGCTGGTGAGTTTAATGGCAATAGCAACGAGGATGATTACGGGGAGAACAGCCAGCAGAAGCATAATTCCCAAGGTGATATCCATGATGCGTTTGAATCGACAATAAAATGGTGTGGTCCAGCGGCTGGTCAGAGGCTGATCAGGCAAAATATCCATCGCAATGGTTTGATTGCGTTGGAAAGCCCACTTGTTAAGGCTGGTTTGCAAAGGCGTTTTTTCCCTCTCCGCGGTCATGAACTATGTTTTCCTTTTTGGCAAAGCATTTTTTCGGTTAGCACATAATAAGCAAAACGGGCATTCCCCAGCAGGTAGCGCCGCCAGCGTTGCCCGGGTCGATGTATGAGTCGAAACAGCCACTCTCCGCCGATTCGGCAGAGCCATTGGGGGGCGCGTAATTCGCGGTTGGCGAAATAATCCATTAAGGCCCCGACCGACCATCGGAGAGGTATCGTCAAATGGTTTCGATTCGCCGCCAGCCATTTTTCCTGTTTGGGGCTTCCCATTCCAACGATGAGGATATTGGCCCCGGAGTCATTAATATTTTTGACAATGGCGGGCGATTGGTTGTCATCGAAATAACCTTTGTGCGTTCCTTTCACTTGCAGGTTTTCTATCCGTTCAGTTAAGGCCTGGGCGGTTTTTTCGGACACCCCCGAGGCACCACCGAGCAGGAAGAGCGATAAATTCATCCGGGCACATTGCCGGCAGAAGGTTTCAAAATAATCGGCGGCAGTTAATCGTTGAGGCAGGGGTTGGCCGAGTAATCTGCCGGCAAGTACGACACTGATACCATCGGCATAGAGAAGGTCGGAGGTCGTCAAATTTTTGTGAAATTCCGGATCTTGTTGTGCGAGGTTGAAAGTATGGGCGTTGAGATAATGGACGGTGGTTTGGATATTATTGCGTGCACGTATTAACAATGTATTTATCAATTGTTGCTGATCGAGGGGACGAACGGGGAAGCCACAAATATCTGTTGGGGAAGGTAATGCGTCAGGGCTTGTTGTTTGAATGGTTTCACGAGCCATCATTTTTTGAATATCGGCCGGAGGCGCGTTCATATTGGAACAACTCTTGATATAAGGTTTGGTATTTCCGGACGACCAGAGGTAAATCGAAGCGTTTTTTTGCCCAGGACCGGCCGTTACGAGCCAATTGTTGACATAGGGATTTATCGGTTAGCAGGCGATCAATAGCGGAGACTAATTTTTGAGGATCGCCGGGAGGGACCAGCAGGCCGGTATTTTGATGGTCCACGCCTTCGCGGAGCCCGCCGGTTTCGGAGGCGATGATGGGCAGGCCGGCGCGGTAGGCTTCCAATAATGCGTTGGGCATTCCTTCCATGAGAGAAGGCATGACAAAGAGGTCAGCGGCGGCGAGGCAATGATCCACGTCTTTGCGGAAGCCGGCCAAGAGGACGGAATGTTGCAATTTCAGGGATTGGATTTTTTGTTGGAGGGTTTTTCGCAAGGGGCCATCACCGATAATCACGAAGCGGGCATTGTGATGTTTTGGGGCGAGTATTTCAGCGGCTTTTAGAAGGACATCGATTCCCTTTTCGTAGCTGAGGCGAGCGACGGTTAGAATAAGTGGAGAATGTGGTGGTATTTGCCATTGTTGACGTATTCGCTTAGGCTCGCGAGGCGAGGGGAGCGGGGCGGAAAAATCGATACCGGTGTGAATTGTGTGTATTCGATTTGCGGGTTTTAAGTTTCGTTGGATGATGTCCTGGCGGACGGCTTCGCTGACGGCCAAGTTGTGAGTTGAGAGGCGATAGCAAAGGCGATCCAAGAGGTTATCGGTGAGGCGGATTTTGTCGCGACGGAAGTTCCCCAAGGCGTAGGTGGTAGAGAGTACGATTGGGACGCCGGTAAGTCGTGCAGCGGCTCCGGCATAGAGTTCGGCCCGGAGTAGGTGGTTATGGACGATATCGGGTTTGAAGCGGCGGATGCAGCCGACGGCCCGGGATAAAGCGGCCGGGCTGATATAGCGGGGGGCGTTGAGATTAAAGGCGGGAAGGCCGAGTTCGAGGAAATCCGTTTGCATCGATCCACGGCCGTAAAAACAAGCGATAGCGGATTGGAAGCGGCTGGTATCCATTTGGCGGATAAGTTGATAGAGCCATTTGGTATCAGTTTTGACTTCGAAGGTCGAGACGAAGTGAAGGATGCGGATTGGCCGCGTGGAGGGGGCTATAGTTGAGTTGGGAGAGGTATGGATCATAGTTTGGGCGTCGGCTGAGGATCTCGCTTATTTTTCCTAGAATATACAGTTTAAATGTTTTATGAGCGAGATCGGCCAAAAGGATCGTTTGTATTGAATCTTAAGGTTGGGGAGTATGGACTTATAATGAAGTAGAGGAATTTTTGAGTTGATTTTGTTGCCAAGGTGTAGTCAGGGGGGGGTAATCAAGAGCCGGCATGGGTGGTGCGGGTATAGCGCTTGTATGACGGTTTTGTTGAGGAGCATGGGGTTATGAAACTTTATACCACCACTGGAGATGACGGTTATACGACTCTGATTAACGGGCAGCGGGTGCCCAAAAATGATCCACAGGTGGAGATTAGTGGGAAGGTGGATGGGCTTAACTCGGTATTGGGCTGGTGTCGGTGCGCATGCGGATCGGCGGATTTTAAGAGTTGGCTGGAGCAATTGCAGCAGGAGCTTTTCCAGGTGGGGGCGGAATTAGCCACCCCGATGAAGGCACGAGAGGCTTTGGGGATTGCGCTGATCAGCGAGGAGCAGGTGCACAGGTTGGAGAGATGGATTGACGAAGCGATGGAGGCGGTGGATCCGTTGCAGCATTTTGTTTTGCCGGGGGGGACGGAGCTGGCGTGTCGATTTCATATTGCGCGGACATGTTGCCGGGAATTGGAGCGGGCGGTGATTGGGTTGTCCGAGGCGATAGCGGTTCGTTCGGAGATGATTGTTTACCTGAATCGTTTGGGGGATTTGCTTTTTGCGTGGGCCCGGTTGGCCAACCGTAAAGAGAGTCATGCAGATCAAATATGGAAACCGAAGCAGTGAGTGAAACGGAAAAAATTTCCCAACAAAATATAACGGAACCGGTGGATGTTTCTCGGGGCTGGCATGATGAGTCGGGTTTCCGTTGGCGTGGTTTTGAGCGGCTGATGATCGTGGTTTTGGTTTTGACGCTGGCGGGGACGTGTTTTTTGATCAGTGCCGGGCATGGGACCAAGCAGGGTTATAAGCCTTGGAGTCCAAATTCCGTTCTGCGCATTGTGACGGACCTGATTAATTTTAATTTTGCCTATCCGACCGCACGGGGCGCGGAGGTCAAATGGCTTGTACACGGTTTGGGTACTGCGGCGGCGTTATTGGTGGGGGGGATTGGCTGGTACATTTGTACTCGTCGAGAGGGTGAGGGTTCAGTTTCCGTGGTTGATCAGCGGTCGCGGCGATCTTTGCGGAGTATGTTGTCGGCGATTTTTCCGCCGTCGGGTGCGATGGCGATGCTGCTTTTGTTCGGGGGCTGGTCGATCCTCAGCGGGGCGTGGTCGAAGTGGCCGACGGCCTCGGTGTACGCGGGTATTCACCAGATGATGTTTATTTTATGGGCGGTAGTGCTGGGTTTGGCGCTGGGCCGTAAAGGTGTGCGCAAGTCGGCGGTGGTGATCGTGGTGGTGACCGTGCTGACGGCGTTGTTGGGGATATGGTATCACATGGAACGGAGTCCGGAATTGCGGTTGGAATTTCCGATTGGCAATCCGCTGTTCATGGCGACATGTTTGATACCGGGGATTTTGTTGGGTTTAGCATTTTTGGGGCATGGGCTGCGCGGATTGAAAGGGTGGGGGAGAAAAGAGAGGGCAAGTTCGTCTGGAGAAGCGTCGGAAGCCGCGAAGTCGATCAATATTTCTATTCCCTGGAAGGTAGTGTTGCCGCTGGCGGTGGCGGTGATGGTGCTTTTGTGGGCCTTCAAGATGACGGATTCGCGTGGGCCGCTGCTTGGATTGATCTTTGGGCTGGGGGTTGGTGCGTACCTGGCGATCAGGAATCACCACTGGCGTACGGTGATCCTGGTGGTGGCGATTTTGGGATTGGCGTTGGGTTGCTGGTGGTTGCGGAAGGAGCTGAGTGTTCAGGAGCGTGGACGGGGGGCGACGATTCGTTTGCGTTTGTATGCGTGGAATTACGTGGGCAGCATGTTGATGGATACGCCGCTGGCCGGCCAGGAAGAAAAGGGGGCGCTGGGATCGCGGATGCTTCCCCTGGTGGTGGGGCAGGGACAGGGCAGTTATTTATTTCACGCTCAGCAGCTTTCCCGGCGGAGCGCGGAGCAGGATCCGCAGGCATTTCAAGGTGAAGTGTTGGCCCACGCGCATAATCAATGGTTGGAGGTGATGGCGGAGTTGGGAGCGATCGGGTTGGCTTTGGTGGCGACGGGTTTGGGGGTGACCATCTGGGGCGGGGTGGTGACGTTGCGGCGGGAGATGGAGCCGATCGATCGGTGGTGTTTGGTGGGATTGTTGGCGGCGTTGGCGGCGATCATCTTGGAAGAGACGTTTGACGTTGGTTTGCGGAAGCCTGGTCCGCCGATGTTTTTTTACACGTTGGTGGGATTGACGTGGGCAATGATGCGAAGCTACTTGCCGCGACATGCCCCCAAGCGGCGGGGGTGTCATCGCGTAGTGCGTGGTGGAGGTTTGGCGGTCGTGATCGTCGTTGCGGGGGTGGTGGCTTCGATTGCCTGGAATGATTGGGAAGGGGCGTTGGCCCAGGCCAAGGTGGGAGAACAGGCGGGCAAGGAGAACTGGGATCAGGCCTTGGAGCAGGCGGAGAAGGCGGCGAGCGGTCGGCTGGTGCCTGCGGATCGTTTGCTGGCGATGAATGAGCGAATGGCGGTAGCGCAACAGGCGGCGAATCTGCGGGTAGGGCAGATTACGGGGATGATTCAGCGTTTAGAGGGGGGTGAGGTGGATCAGAACATTCTTCGGTTAGCGGAGGAAGATTGGGAGGCGTTTCAGCGGTATGGGCAGGATTGTATAGATACGGGTCGGCGGATGTGGCAGATGGTGCCGGCGTACCCGCGAGTGGCGTACCGGGTATCGCAATGTTATCTGATGTGGGGGCAGATGGAACGGGCGATGAAGGGGTTGAAGATGCGGGAGGATGCCCGGTC
>CAZMVS010000281.1:0-12052 GCA_964569525.1 uncultured Planctomycetales bacterium | reverse complement strand
AGCCCCGACAGGGGCGACACATACCAACCCCGGGTAAAGCGAAGCGAAACCCGGGGCAGAAGCCTGCTCCCCTCTCCCCTCTCTTTATTCTTGGATTTTTAGAAAGAATCCTTTCCACCCCTGAAATCCTTTCACAAATAAGCCCCCCCCCACCCCCTGCACTTCTGCCTTCTGCCTTATGCCCTATGCCTTATGCCTTATGCCTTATGCCTTACGCCTTATGCCTCAAATTCCCCGCAAAACAAACCCATTTCAAAAACGCCCATAAACCCCATAAAAAAATGGATTTACAACAAAAATCACCCCGAACGGAACACCCCGAAACAAACCCATTTCAACCCATTTTTAACCCGTTTTTTGGTCCGTGTGACCCAATGATCAATGGTATGAAAATCTCGGTATGCCCTGAAAATTTGCGAATGAAACGGGCAAAAATCATGAACGATCGGCGACCTATTCATTCCCCTCCAGCGGCGAAGGAAGCTCCAGCATCAGCGTTTTGCCCATCGCGGGGATGCGCACTTCAATCCGATCCTCCCGCCTCTGCCGAGCCTTCAAATAACGGTACGTATCCAGGTTCACTTCCCGCCAGTCGGGATGCGTACCCGCCAACGATTGGGTATGAACCCGCTCAAACAACTCGCCGTCCTGCAAAGTCTCCCGCAACATCTTCCGCGGCGGCGGATCCCACGACAGGTCCGTGGTCACCGGCAAGCGATCCTCCACAACCACGTACGCAATCCCGTACTTATCCAGAAACGCCCGCAGTTGTTCAGGTGTTTCCACGTGGGCCTGGTAATCATAACGAGTCCGTGCCGCCCGCGAATACAAAAACTTGCTCGCCCGCATCGCAATGATTTTCCCCCGCGCTTTCGCACTGGTGCGCACGTCAAAAATAAACTGCCCGTCGCGCACCGCATCGACCAGTACCACCTCCGCCGCCTCCTGGTCCGCCAAGTACGCGACCGTGTCCTTCATGGTCGGCAAGCGCTGCGCCGGTGCAAGAATTGTTCCATACACCGCCTGCATCACTACAAGCGCTAACAAAGCCATGTCCCCGTACCCGATCCGTTTGTGCACGTTTAACAAGTTGAGTTGCCCCAACCCCGCGGCAATCAACAAAACCAACCCCGGCACCGCAAAGAAAATGTACCGCACTTCCTTGGCCTGCATCAAAATACAGATCACCCACCAGCCGACAACCCAGACAATCGGCAGCAAGAAAGGCCGAAACCATGCCCGGTAACTCGCCAAAGCTTCTTCCGCAGCCGTACTTTCTTTGTCCTCCGGCGATTGATCACCTTCACCGGCTTTTTTTTCCTCGGCCGGTTCGTGCGGCTGCACGGCGATCAACGCCCCGGCGGCCAGGATACCCGCTATTACCAACGGCCAACCAAGAATCTGCGGCAAACGCGCGTCATACCACAACCAGTTATGCCAATCCTTCAAATGTGCAAAAGGTGGCTCGCCGAAGATCAACTGCGGCGCCAACTGGTTCAAGCCGGCCGTCGCCCAACCGTATATCCCGATGCCAATCAGCCCCGCCGCCAAAGGCATCCAGAACGCCCGTTGCTTACACAATCGTCCCCGCCGATCGAAAACGGCATGCACACCAATTACCAACACGACGAAAACCGCCGTCTGCTTGGTCAAAAACGCCGCCAACACCGCAAACCCCGTCACCAGGCCGAACTTCCATGTCGGTCGGTTCAGGTATTTCAAATAACCCCACAAGGCCAACAAAATGAAAAACGTCGCCGGCCATTCCAACATCACCTGCCGCGACCAGGCGATACCTTGCGGATTGGTCAACGTAAAAATCGCCGCCGCCAAACCGACCTTCGGCGAAAACAATCGCGCACCCAGCGCATATATCAACCACAAACTGCCGATGACGAACAACAACACGGTCAGCCTTGCAATAGTTACCGATATACCGAACAAAGAAAAGAGGACTGCTTCGACGCCGGCAAAAAGCGGTGGATAGTAAACCCCGATGCCCAAACATTGATAACGCAAGTAATATTGTTCCGCCCATTGACGAATCGGTTGATCCGGCCAATCCGCGAAATAGTCATGCACGAATACCCCGTCCATGGCGTGCAATGGCGCATCCGACCACGCAAAACCACCTTTTGTGATGGCCTGCCCGCCAACCGCCAAGGCGCTGCCTACCAGGAAAACAAAAACGGCAATCGAGACAAGGCGGGATCCTTTTCGCACAGCGGTATGTTCGCTTCTCGGCAATTGTATATTTGCGTTTTGTTTTTTTGCGTTCATGAAAGATGCAATCACGATTCGGGAAAGGCGATGTCCAATACCTGCAGTTCGACCGAAGTCCTGCCGTTGAACGTGTTCAGCTTAGGCACAAAAGCTAATCGGCAGCGGCGATGATCGAGCAACGGCTGATAGCTGTCTTTCTGCTTAAAAGCAATGGCCCGGCGGCGATGCCGCCCGTCGGTTACGAAAAAGGAAAGGTGTTCGCTGTTGCGCCCCACCAGCCGCGGCTCACCATCCAACTGCAACAGCCCGGTGGC
This sequence comes from uncultured Planctomycetales bacterium, assembly GCA_964569525.1. GTDB lineage: Bacteria > Planctomycetota > Phycisphaerae > UBA1845 > PWPN01 > JAAYCU01. Next base: position 9,515 of record CAZMVS010000281.1, on the reverse strand, counting down.
CAGCCTCGCTTTCGGATTGCCCATGCCGAAAGGCCCGAGCTTTTCGATATAGCGTACCGTTCCTTCATTCAGTGAAGAAAGCTTGACCTCCGCATCAAGATTCAAAGTGGGTTGCAGATCCTGGGCGGTCAAAGCCTGGTTGGCCCGTTCAACAAAGGCGTTGGTAAAGTTTTCCACCTGGTCGGTGGCGATTCGCAAACCGGCGGCCATGGCGTGCCCCCCGAAGCCCAGCACATGCTCGGCACAGCCGCACAATGCCTGGTGCAAATGAAAATGGCGAATGCTTCGGGCCGATCCCTGCCCCTCGCCGTTTTGCAAGGCGATCATGACCGTCGGCCGATGAAAACGATCTACCAAGCGCGAAGCCACGATGCCGATGACCCCCGCGTGCCACTCTTCGTCGGCCAACACGATAGCCCGCGAGGCATCATTGGCCAGGTTGTCTTGTTCAACCCGTTTGCAGGCCTGTTCGAAGATTCGCCGTTCCAATGTTTGCCGCTTACGGTTTTGTTCCGTCAGGTAGGTGGCGATTTCCCGGGCCCGTTCTTCGTCGGCGGAAGTGAACAATTCCACTGCCAGGCGGGCGTGGCCCATGCGGCCGGCGGCGTTTAACCTCGGGGCCAACCAGAAGCCGGCATGTTCACTGTTCAGCTGGTGGTCGGTCAACTTGGCTGATTCGATCAAAGCTTTCATTCCAAAGTGTTTGGATCTCGCCAGAAGTCCCAGACCGAAACGGGCGATGATTCGGTTTTCCCCGGTCAAGGGAACCAGGTCAGCGATGGTGCCCAGGGCGGCCATGCCGGTTGCATCCTGTAAGAAGTCGCGAAACTCGGCGGTGACCCGCTGCGACTGGGATAACTTCTGGGCGATGGCCCAGGCCAACTTGAAGGCCACTCCCGCCCCGCACAAATCGGGATTGGGATACTCGTTGTTCAAAGCGGGGTGCACAATGGCTGCCGCCGGGGGCAACTGTTCGTCAAGCGTATGATGATCAGTGATGACTAAAGTGAGGCCCAGTTCGCCGGCCAGTTGAGCTTCTTCTACGGCGGTGGCTCCGCAGTCCACGGTAATAATCGTGTCCACGCCTTGCTCTTTTAGCTGTCGCAAAGCGTTGCCGTTGACGCCGTACCCTTCCTCCAGCCGATGGGGAATGTAATAACAAACCTGCGCGCCGGCCAACTGGAGAAGCTGCCAAAGAATGGCAGTTCCACTGACTCCGTCCACGTCGTAGTCACCATAAATGGCGATGGATTTGCCTTGGCGGACTTTCTCCGCGATCAATTTTGCCGCTTGTTCCGCGCCGGGCAACAGCTCGGGCGGATGGAGCATTTTCATTTCCGGTTGGAGAAACGAATGAACGGACTCGTCGTCGGCCAGACCGCGGTTATGCAGCAATTGAGCGATCAGGGGAGGGACATTCAGTCGGCGGGCGGTTTTTACGCATCCTTGCATTACCGGGGCGATGTTCCATCGCTTGGGCATCCTGCTCTCCCTGTCTGTTCATGATCTTGGTATAGAGGGCAAGTATAGACAGCTGACCGGCAGTTCACAACCATGCGGAAGATGTTTTCGGCCAAACGGCTTGTGAGTTTTGAGAGTGTCCGGCGGCATGGTGTTGAGAGAACGGGAAGCTCGCCGGCAAGGGGACCGGTGACATGCCGGGAAGAAAAACATGATTTTTTGACGATTCTCCGTTAATTTGAAGGGCATGACTGAGCGACACGAGCAACGACACAGCTGGCTGCGAGCGTTAGGGGCGCAGGACATGCCGACGCGGATTCAGTTATCCGACGGCGAGTATCGGCACGTGCGCACGTATAAGCATGACTTTTTTGCCGCCACCGGTTTGTATGAAGGGCCGGGCGGGCTGGTTATTTTGAAACTGGGGCGAGCCGCCCGGCTGTTTGGATTGCCGATGGATTGGCTGGGGCGGTTTCTGGCCCGGCGGGAATGCGAGGTATATAAGGAAGTGGATGATTTGTCCGGCGTGCCGCGCTGTCGGGGGCGGTGGAACAAGACCGGTTTTGTGCATGAGTTTATGGAGGGACATCCGTTGCAGCGGAAGGAAAAGGTGGCCGCTGACTTTTTCCCACGTTTGCGCGAATTAATTTTACAAATGCACGCCCGGGGCATTGCTTACGTGGATCTTGAAAAGCGGGAAAACATTCTCGTGGATGGAAATGGGCGACCCGGGTTAATCGATTTTCAAATTTCCTGGTGGTGGCCGGCGGATCGAAAGAGCGAAGGGTTGCGCCGGCTGATTCCCGATTCCGTGGGCCGGTATATACTTGAACGTCTGCAGAAGGCGGACTTGTATCATTTGCGCAAGCATTATCGTCGGCATCGTCCCGAGGATTTAACGCCGGAGGAGATTGCCGCTTCCTACCGGACGGGTGTGTTGATCAGTTTGCATCGCCGCTTCGTGCGGCCTTTAACGCTGGTTCGCTGGTCGATTTTGAAGCAGTTAACCGGTCGGTCGCGCTCCGCCAAGCAGGACGGGCCGGAGTTCTTGCAAGGCCCATCCAAACCGCCGGCTTCCGATCGTTAAATGAATCGTGATGGGGAACGCTACGTGGGCGGGTTATTCGGCGGCCTTGTTGGATGATCCGGGAAAACATATTGTCTGGTGTTAAGGGTTATTAAAGGCCGATGACGGGGAAGACAAGACGAGGTTCTTCATGGCAGATACGGAAACAATGCCGCAACCCGTGGAAGTGCTTATGATGATCGACGAGGATGCTTCCTCCCGGTTGGGGATCGTGATGCGGCATCTTTGCGTGGGGGCGATCGATGAAGGGGTGCGGGTTCAGGTTTTATCTCAGTCGCCTCGGTTGGAAGTTGGTGAGGCGATTGGTCCCTCGCCGGTGACTTACCTGCCGGAGCGATATTGGTCGTGGCGGGCACGGAAGCCGGAGGAAGTGCTCTCGCAAATCGGCGGTCGTCGGCCGAGTTTGATCCATTGCCTTTCGGTAGCGCAGGCCCGTCGGGTGGAAAAGTGGGCGGCGGCCTGGAACAGCGCTTTGCTGGTGCATTTAACGGATATGGCGGACGTGGATGAATTCGGTCGGCTGCGGCGGCAGGAAAAACTCTACGCCATCGCCACCACACAGACCTTGCAGGATGCCTTTATCGATAAATATCCGCGATTGAAAGAGCGGGTGCAGTTGATTCCGTTCGGGATACCGGCCTTGGGGGAGCCGGCCTGTCTGGCCCAGCCGGATCGTTTGCCGGCGGTGATTATTACCACCCCGTTGACGAAGGATTGTGGTTTGGATCATGTTTTTCATGCGTTGAAAGTAGTCTTGGACCGGGGTCACCAGTTACACGTGTTGATTATTTCCGCCGGTCCGGGGGAGAAGGTGTTCCGACGGTTGGCGGACGAGCTGGGTATCAGGGCCCATGTGTCCTTCACCGGTCCGGTTGGGGATTGGGCCAAGTTGCGGGTGGCCATGGTAAACGCCGACTTTTACATTCTGCCCGCATCCCGGCGGCGGTTTACCATCAGTACCTTGCTGGCGATGGCTGACGGTTTAGCTATTTTGGCCCCATCGGGCACGATCGGTGATTACCTGATTGACGGGCAGACGGCGTCGCTGTTCGATCCGCACAATCCACAGGATTTGGCGGAAAAGTGGATTGGTTTATTGGATGATCGAGCGAGTGCGCGGAAGCTGGCCTACCGAACGCTGGATTACGTCAAGGCTCATCACAAAGGCAGTACCATGGTCAATCGGGTGACCATGTTTTACCGGTCGATTCAACAGGCTTGCCAGCCCCGGCGTAGTTCAGAGGCGCCTGCCACATAAATTTTGCTCATTGGAATTTATCTTGCTGGCCGATTCAGGTGGAATTAGAATGTATTTGTTCTTTGATCATTTCCGATCACGGGCCGGTCGGTGGTCAGGAGCAGACCGGGAGTATGCGGTGAGTGTTATGGATAACCTACACGCTTTAAGCCGGTTTCGTTCTGTCATCCTTTACGTCATTTTTCTGTCAGTTTTTGTAGTTCTTTCCGTACAAGGACAAGAACCTAAAGGCGTTGAGATTGCGCCTGCCACGCAGCCCGCCGCGGATCGATCGGTTACCCAGCCGGGCGAGCCAGTTGGGCCCGGTGCACTCACCACTGCCCCGGCGGAACGAGCGGTCATTATTCCCATTCAAGATGAAATCACTGGTATTACGGAAGACAGCTTGAAGCGCCGGCTGGAAGCTATTGAAAAGGAGGGGATCAACTTAGTTATCTTAGAGATGGATACTCCCGGCGGGGCTTTGATGGCCACGCTGGATATGTGTGACATGATGAAGAAGTTCCGGGACCAGGGCGGGCGGATTTATACCTGGGTTAATGATAACGCCTACAGCGCGGGAACGATCATGGCGTTGGCCACTGACGGGATTTTGATGACTTCCAACGCGACCATTGGTGATTGTCAGCCGATCATGATGACCGGGGCTGGACCTGCCGCTGTGCCGGAGGATATCGAGGCCAAGTTGACCAGTCCGTTGGTGGCGGAGTTGGAAGATTCCGCCCGGCGGAACGGGTATAGCCGGGATTTGGTATTGTCTTTTATTCGCCCGAAGATGCAGGTTTTCTGGGTGGAGAACACGAAAACGGGCGAGAAGCGTTTCGTGGATGCTCGGGACCGGGACGAGCTTTTCGGCTGGATTGAATCGGGGCGAGGCGGATTGTTGGACGCGGTTCGCGGTGGGGGTGGAAAACCTCGTGGTGGGGAGCCGTTGCCTGATTCGCAGAGCAACACCGACTGGCAATATGTCAAAAATCATTCCGAACTCGGCCGGGTGGAGCAGCCGGTGGTTTCGGACAAGGTTTTGCTAACCATGAAAACGCCGAAGGCCAAAGCCTTTGGTTTTTGCGAGGTGACCATCAATAACAGGCAGGATTTGCGAGCGGCCTTGAATATAACTGGGGAGATCAAAGAACTGGAAATCACTTTTATGGAGACAGTGGTTCAGTTTTTGGCATCACCCACGATTCGGGGTGTGCTGTTCATGTTGATGTTGCTGGGGGCGTACATGGAATTTCAATCTCCGGGGTTGGGTTTGCCCGGTGCGGTGGCTTTGGTGGCCTTGGCAATATTCCTGGGGGCGCCGTATTTGGCCGGCTTCGTGGTGACCTGGGAAATCGTGATTATTATTCTGGGTATCGGTTTGCTGGCGGTAGAATTGTTTGTGATTCCGGGCTTCGGCGTGGCGGGTGTTTTGGGAATGGTTTTGTTGATGTTCGGTTTATTGGCCTCGTTTATTCCTGCTGAGCCGGGGGATGATGATATTTTTCGGATGCCGACGTTACCGGCGACATACGAATACCTCAGGTATGGGATTTACTCGATTGCCAGCGGATTAACCGGGGCGGTAATTCTGATGTTTTTGTGGGCTAAATATCTGCCGCGGACTTCTTTTGGGGCCAGGATCATTGCTCCGAACCCGACGCCCGCGCAGGTGATGATCGAAGAGCCGTACAAGGGCGTAGCCCAGGTTGGCGACGTGGGCGAGGCGGCCTCTGACTTGCGGCCGGTGGGCAGGGCCCGTTTCGGCTCTCAACTGATTGACGTGGTGACGGAGGGGGATTACATCCGGGTAGGGGAGAAGATCCGGGTTATGGAACGGCATGGTAACCGGGTGGTGGTTCGCCGGGTGGAGTAGCTGGCTACGGAGGTAGGATTTTTATGCCCGACAGTTTGATCATTGCGTTGCTTTACATTTTTGGTGCGGCGTTGATGGTGGCGGAGCTGTTCCTGCCGGCCGGCGGACTGGTTGGCATTATTGGTTTGATTATTATGGGAGTCGGATTGTATCTGACCTATGAAGCCAGCACGACGGCAGCGATGATTTCCTTTATCATCATCATTGTCGTTGTTCCTATGGCGACAATAATAGCTATCAAGAACTGGCATCGCACGCCGGTGGGTAAGCGGATATCCCCGCCGAACCCGAACCTGAGTTCCAGGGATCGCATGCCGGCGGATGAATACAAAGCGATGATCGGAACTCAGGGGAAGTCATTGACCATGTTACGGCCGGTGGGAACCTGTTTATTCAATAACCAGCGGGTGGAATGCAAAGCGGAGCATGGCGTTATCAGGTCGAACGAGCAGGTGGAAGCGATTCGCCTGTTGGATCGTACGATAATTGTTCGCAAAGTTGATTCGAGCGGTTCGCACGAGGGACCGAAAACGGCATAGATCGCTAACCTTTTCAGGTGCATATTCAAGGCGGAAAGGATAAGTCATGGAAAATTTAGGTCTTTTTATCATCGGCGCGCTGATTCTTGTATTGTTTGTCCTGTTCATAATCCTGGCCAAGTTTTTCAACTTGTGGATTCAGGCGTTTATGAGTCGGGCGGGGGTGAGTTTCGCCGATTTGATTGGGATGTATTTCCGGAAGGTGGACGCCCGGATCTTGGTGTTGAGTAAGATTCGGGCGGTAAAGGCAGGTTTGGATATTACGACCAATGATCTGGAGACGCACTACTTGGCGGGTGGGCGGGTTCCGGAATTGATTTCCGCCTTGATCGCCGCTGACCGGGCCCGCATTGAGCTGCCGTTCAAGACGGCTTGCGCGATCGACTTGGCCGGTCGTGATGTTTTAGAGGCAATGCACACCTCGGTGAATCCGAAGGTGATCGATTGCCCGAGCCCCACGACGTCCAAGAGTACGATCGACGCGGTGGCCAAGGATGGTATTCAATTGAAGGCCCGGGCGCGGGTGACGGTGCGGACGAATATCGAGCGGCTGGTTGGTGGTGCGACGGAAGAAACGATTACCGCCCGCGTGGGTGAAGGAATCGTGACCAGTATCGGCTCGGCGGAGAACTACAAGGCAGTGTTGGAGAATCCGGATGGTATTTCCCGGCGGGTTTTGGAGCGTGGTCTGGACTCGGGGACGGCGTTCGAGATTCTGTCGATTGATATTGCCGACATTGATGTAGGTACGAACGTTGGTGCGGTGCTGCAGGCCGACCAGGCCGAGGCTGATAAGCGGCGTTTCCAGGCCGAGGCGGAAAAACGAGCGGCCATGGCCCGAGCCCGCGAAGCGGAGATGTCTGCATTGGTCGAGGAAAACCGTGCCAAGGTGGTCGAGGCAGAGGCTCAGATACCCAAGGCGATCGCCGAAGCCTTCAAGCAGGGCAACCTGGGGATCATGGACTACTACCGGATGCGTAATATCCAGGCGGATACTTCTATGCGGAAGTCCATCGGCGGTGATGAAGGTAAGTCGGATAAGCCGACAGGGTAAAATGAACACCTCCTGTACCCGGGCCTTTACGGCCCCGGGGAGGATTAAATCATGGAAGCATATATAAAAATCCTGGCCCAGGATGGGGGTGGGTTGGGAGAACTGGCTTTTATTATTGCGGTGCTGGTCTTCTCGGGGATAGGTTACCTGGCTGAGTGGCTCAAAAATAAGAACCGGGAAAAGGAAGCCGAGGGAAAATGGGGCCCGGAGAAAAAGCCGACTTCGCCCCAGAAGGGCTCCAGGCCTGTGGTCAAGGTGGAGTTGCCTCGGCGTCCTGGACAGCAGAAACCGACTGCTGGACAGAGCAGGCCGACTTCGCCCGCCCAGCGGCAGGCCCGTCCCATTTCCCCGCCCCAGCCACAACGGCAGGCTGATCCGCAACGATATCAGCGTCAGCCGGTGGCCGAGCGTGAAGCGCCGCAACGTGAGGAGGGGCGGAGGCAACCGCCTCCCCCTCCGTCGCGAGAGAAGAGCACAAGCCAGCCGGCCGCCAAGCGCAGTTTGCGTGATGAGTTGCAGGAAGCGGAATCGCTTCGGCAGCAGGCGGAGAAAGAAGTCCAGGCCCGCAAAGCGGAGGCAGAAAAAGAAGCTGCGAGTGCGGAGCAGGCCAAAAAGAAGGCGGAGCAGATTCGCCAGGCGGAGGCCAAGGCCCAGAAGTATCGTCGGCATGAATCGGTGTTGCGGGAGCGATATGCTGAAAAGAAGGGCGGCAAGGGAAAGGGCGGCCAATCGGTGTTGTCGGGCATGACCGGCGGGAGATCTTTCCAAGGACTGAGCCGGGCCGAGCTTCGCCGGGCAGTGTTGCTGCGGGAGATTTTTGGTGCGCCGGCGGCCTTGCGGGAGGAGCTGGCATCGTGGGAGATGTGATCAGCGCCAGACGTTGAATCGCTTGAGCATATCCATGACCAGTTCGACGGGCAGGCCTACTACGTTGGAGAAACTGCCCTCGATTTTTTCCACAAAGGCATCGGCGCTTTCCTGGATGCCGTAAGCGCCGGCCTTGCCCTGCCATTCGTTACTGTCCAAGTAATTTTCCAATTCCTGTTCGCTCATTCGTCGCATGGTGATGCGGGTTACGTCGTGTTCGATCAATCGCCGGCTGGTCAAGGGATGGTAAAGGGCGACGCCGGTGATCACTTCGTGCGGGGCGCTGGTCAGGTCGAGCAGGATGCGGCGGGCGTCTTGGCGGTCGAGGGGTTTGCCGTAGATGCGGTCATTGAAGGCCACGATGGTATCGGCTCCCAAGATGACCCGGTTGGGATAACGTTGTCCAACGCTACGGGCCTTGAAGTAGCCGGCGGCTTGGGCGAACTCGGCCGGCGAGAACCGCCAGTCTGCGGGATCGGGTTCTTCGTGTTCGGCCTTGATGGCTTCGAAGTCGATGCCCGCTTCTTTTAGAAGTTTGAAGCGGCGGGGACTTTGGGAGGCGAGGATCAGGGGTCTATTTTTGGGTGTTTGGTCCATGGTGTTGCAGGGATTGTTTGGTCCGCCCGGTTGTTATTATTGATACTGAATTAAACGTCTGAAGCCAATGCTTATATTGTAACCGCAGTGGAGGAAATATGCCGCTCGCTTACCAGGCCAGACTGGATCGCCAGGTTTGTGAGAGATCTTGCAGCTCGATTTCGAAGCCGTCGGTGCTACCCGGTCGCCAGGCGAAACGTGATTGTTTATGGGATTGACCGACGCGGGTGATGGTGACGTTTTCAAGTTTTTTGGTGAGTCCTTCAATATCGGGAAGGTATTGTTCTTCGACCTGGAGGATGTAGCCGCTGACCACCGGGGCGAAGGGGTTGTCGATATTTTCCGGATGACAATCGATGCCTACGCGGCCGGCAAAGGCCATCTCGGCCAAGGCGATGGGCCACCCGCCGTCGCTGCAGTCGTGGGCCGCCAGGACTTTATGGTTGCGAATCAATTCGCTGACTGTTTGGTGCATGGCCAACAGCTGTTCGAGATTTGTTTCCTGCCAACGGGTTGCGGCAGCGGCGACCAGATAGAAGCTAGTTGCGGCGGAGGAGAGCCGCTTGGCGTCCATAGTGACGCATTGGTTTACATCGTCAACAACACTGAGGGCGCTGATCAGCAGGGTTTCCGGGATGCGGATACGCTGGTTATGTAGAGGTATGCGTTTGGCCAGGGCTTTGGCATCAGCGGCGTCCACGGCGAACTCGTTGTTTAGGGAATCCTTGCCGGAGATAAAGGGTGTGCCGAAAGTGACGGCGGCGTCGTAGCATCCTTGGCAGGCGCGGACGAGC
>CAZMVS010000280.1:0-4914 GCA_964569525.1 uncultured Planctomycetales bacterium | reverse complement strand
ACCGGTTCGCGTGCTGCCGTCGGGGAAGATCATGCGGTAATCGGGCAGCCAATCATCAACGGTTAAGGTTTCGACATTGTTGGTGGTTACCCATACCGGCAAATAGGGATGGGTGGTCATGACAATGTAAAGCATATTGTTGATCATGCGGGAGGTGGCGAGGCGGCCTTCAAAATCGATTTCCGCAGTGACGGAGGGGTTAGCGGGATCGGCGACGTCGATGACGGTAACAGTGACTTGCGAGCCGTCGTTCCATTCACCGCCGACCATGGCACTGGCGGGGGTATCGGGATCGCCGCCGGGGTTGCCGGAATTTTCGGCACCGCCGTTGCCCGGGCGTGCGGTTAATGCTTCTAAATACCAGTTATACTGAGTGGATAAGGCAATGAGGGTATCGCCTTTGAGGTAAAGGGAATCGCCGGGGAAGGCGAGTTCGATGGTGGCGATCTCGGTAAGTGCCTCCGGTGGTGTAGCCTGAACTATGTGGACGGTTTTATTTTCGAGGACGTAAATGTATTGGCCGTCATTTTTGACGACGTCGCTTTCATCGACACCGGATTCCTGGATGTTGGTGGTGGAATAGTCGGTTTCGTTTTGTTCGGCCGCGCCCTGGTCGGCGGAATCTTGCGGGGGTGCGGCTGTTTCCAGTGTGAAGGCGTCCCAGAAAGACCGCTGGTTTTGTTGGCGGTATTGTTGGGCGAGGTATTGGCGTAATTCGTTTTCGCTGGAGAATTGTCTCAGGCTGGGGTCTTCGGGTTTACGATTGATGATGGAGTCGATGCAGTCGGCGCCGGAAGTAGCCAGTGCAACACAAGCCAAGGCCAGTATCAACCAGTTTCGCATAGCCCGCCTCCTTAGTTTTCTGGTGAAATTCGTTTGCCGTCCACCGTGTGTATGTTTTTTTGGAATGAGCATTGCGTGTTGGCCGGCGTGGGCTATTGTCTCAGTTTCTTATCAGCCGGTCGATTAACTGGTCTATTTTAACACAGGGTCAAGTGTCCATGACCAATAAAAAATGCTATTGATCAGAAAAAATGGCAGAAAGAGGAGTCGGTGGGCAAGGGATCGGTCAGGATGCAGTGAGGGTGAATTCGGTTATTTCAGGGCGGGCGTTGAAGCGGACACGGTGGATCCAGCCGATGCCTCGGTTGATGTACAGGTGTTTGCCAGCGGTGGTGTAGGCTCCGGCGACGAATTTCTTGTTTTTGACAGGGACGGCTGGGGGACCAAAAAAGGGGATATTGACCTGTCCACCGTGGGTGTGACCGGCGAGGGTCCACGTGGCGGGTTGGTCAAGGATTTCGAGGAAGGCGTCGGGATTGTGAACCAAGGTCAAGCAGGGTTCGTTTTTGGGGACGTCAGCGAAGGCGGCCCGGGGCTTGAAATTGGGGCTCCAGTATTCGTCAAGGCCGACGAGGTAAAGGGAGGAAGAGCCTTGGGAGATGAGGCGAGTCTCGTTGCGAAGGACCTGTAAGCCCTGGTCAGCCATGGCGTTGGCCACGCGGTCAGCCCACCATTTGTATCCTCGGCCCGGAGCGGTGCTCAGCCAATCGTGGTTGCCGAGGATAGCGAAGACGCCCTTGCGAGCCCGGATGCCAGCCAAGGCTAGAGCAGCAGCTTTGATCCAGTCGGATTTTCCGTGATGGACGAGGTCACCGGTGAGGACGACGAGGTCAGGAGTTTGCTGGTTGACGTAACGGATAACGCTATCGAGATAATCCATAGGCACCTTGCCAAAGTGGAAATCGCTGAGCTGGATAATACGGAAACCATGGAGAGCCTGGGGGAGATGGGGAAAGGGCATTATTCGAGGTACTTTTTCCAGCCAGACAGGCTCGATTCCGAAAGCGTAACCCCCGCCGGCCAACAGGGATACGGAAGTACCAAGGCAAAGGCGGCGGAGGAAAGTTCTTCGAGAAAAATTGGCCTTTTTCTTTTCCGGAATGTCCTGTGGGAAAGGTTTTAAGCCTGGATTAGTAAGCTTTTCAGGATTTAGATGTTTTTGGCTCAAGTTTGGAGGCCGCCGTTTGTCGATAATCCGTCAAATCAGGAAAAGATTGCTAACCTTGAAACTGTTCATCGGTCAATACGTATAAGAACATGGTGATATCAAGGGTAAAAAATGTAGTTTTGTAAAAAAAAGCTTTGTATTTGGTAAAAAAAAAGATATAATCAGGCTTAGTTCGGAGAGCCCACCCCCGCCTACGAGGAGGGAGTAGCCGCCGTGGTGGGTTATTAGCAAAAAGAATTATGGCGGCACTCGACAGCCCCCCCAGACAAAAACACAGGGCTAATTTAAAGCCTCACCTTACTGGGAAATTTGGGTGGAAAAGCGGCAATTTCCGAGTGGAGAATTGCTGTAACGATAGCGGAGTATTGATGTAAACATTTGTTAAGAAGAAGGTTAGTCACAAATAACGTATTTTGGTAGAGGAAGAACTGTGGAACTCGGGCAAACTATTCAACGCGTTTCTGATTTGAAATTTGTGCTTTATCGCCGGCCATTGCACCCGGAGCTGTTTCATATTCACAAGAACCGGCATTTAACGCGGCCGAATTACCAGGCGGACATCTGGGTCATGGGCTTGTCGCACGTGGTTACGTTTGAATCGGCTGGTCGATGCATCACCGAAGTAACGACGGATGATATTGACGTGTTGCCGCAGAACGGGATGGTTACTTCGTTTCAGTTCCGCGGAGAGCGTGATCACCTGGAGGATTTTGAAGACGGCACGCAATACATTCTGTCTACGCAGGTGGAGCGGATGAATCAGAATCTTTTCCATGCATCGCATCGGGACCTGATTCGGTATGCCAGCACACGTGGGATGGTTGTCGATTTTGAGGAATGGATCAACGAGGATGAAGATCTCGTTCCGTTCAGTTTTATTGACTGGGAAGCGCGGAATCGGGAGTTGCATGTTCAATCCTTCCACGTGTTTCCGACAGATTTTACGATTGTGAAAACGCAGTCGATTTTTGAGATCAAGGGACAGGCTCGCAAACGGGACTAAGTTTGGAAAAAGGAAACGGCTGCGAGGAAGAGGTATTTTTTTATAAAATTGATGAATATTTGCAGGCGAATCATTGCAAAAGATGGTTCGCCTGTTTTTTAGGCGCCGGCATTCAACAGATGGTATCGCAGGCGGGAACGGTTATAATGTTTTCCCGATTGAGGCTACCGGGTGATTTTGCAGGCAAGCAAAGACGTTTCAGCAAACGCGAAGGACAAACAAATGGAAGAAGCTATAAGAGGTAAAGCATACGTATTAGGCAATAATATCGACACGGACCAGATCATACCGGCCCATTACCTGATGTATAATCCGGCCATCCCGGAGGAGCGCAAACAGTTCGGCCGATACGCGCTTTGCGGAGTGCCGTCGGAACAGGCCGGCCTGCCTGATGGCAATATTCCCTTCGTGGATCAGAGCGACGAGAATAACACCAAGAGCGAATTCAGCATTATTATCGGGGGGAGTAATTTCGGGTGCGGCAGTTCGCGGGAGCATGCGCCGCTGGCGTTGGCGGAGGCAGGTGTACGAGCGATCGTGGCCCGCAGTTATGCCCGGATTTTTTATCGCAACTCGATCAACGGGGGCTACCTGGTGCCGTTTGAGTTCAGCGAGGATCCGGGGCAGGTAATCTGCACCGGCGACGAGGTGGAAATCAACGTAAAGGCCAATACGTTGACAGTGGTGCGGACACAGCAGCAAATCGAGTTGAATCCGCTGGGTGACGTGGCTCCGATTATCGAGGCGGGTGGCGTGTTCAATTACGCCAAGCAGGTGGGTATGCTTTAAAGCCGTCGAGCAGCACCGCCCTTCTCACTGTTTGTCGGTCGGATCATGCTTATATATGGTCCGTTTTTCAGCCTTTCTTTCCGGCTCATGGAAAGACACGTGGTGAAAGATTAGACTGCTGGGTGATGAAAATTCCAGAACTTTTGGAAACTAAGAAACACACTCATCCGGCGGTGATCATGTTGGCCACCGCTTTTATCTGTATTCCCATTCTGGCCGTCGGCCAATTTATCGCTCATTTTCGAATTGATGAAACGGATCCCTGGCTTTTTGCCTATTACGGGCGATATCTGCTGGAAGGGAAGATCCTTTACCGGGCTTTGTGGGATAACAAGCCGCCGGGGATTTTCTGGCTGAACGGGGTGGGGCTCTGGTTGGGAGGCGGTTCGATTTGGGGAGTACGTGTATTGTGTGGGTTGGCGGTGTGTGGGGCAACGGGCTTAATTTTCATAACCGCCCGGCGATTGTATGGTTTGTGGACCGCGGTGCCGGGGACGATATTGGCGGCGTTATTTTTGACCATCGCCCCCTACCACGTGGGAGCCAATCGGCCGAGCACGTTTGCGGTGTTAAGCGCATTGGCCTGTTTTTATTTTTATTGCCGAAGTTTTACCGCTCGGTGGTCAGTCGGCTGGTTGATGGCGGCTGGTTTAATGGGCGGGCTGGGGCCCTGCCTGAAGCAGAATTTTCTGGCGATTTCGGGGGCGGTTGTCATCCATCATTTTTATCTTGTTTTCAGCAGACAGATGTCCATTGGACGGGTTATCGGACGGGGATTTTGTTTTGCAGTGGGATTTGCTGTTGCCGTGGGTGGTGCGATCGGGGCCCTGGCGTTGACCAGTGATTCAGGATGGGCGTGGAATGCCATTGTTGATTTCAACCGGCATTATTTTGCTCCGGGATTGGGTGGTTCGCTTTGGCCAAGGTTCTTCGGCACGTCGGAGCATGTCAAAGTGATGGGCTTGCCGCTGATTTTGGGGTTATCCACGATTTTTTACCGGGTGATTACGCGGTTTGTCAGCGGCTTTGAGAGTCAAGAAGAAGAGCTGCGGGCGCAGGAGGCAAAGCGGGGCCAGCCGCCGGGACTGTTATTTTTCTTATGGATCTGGTT
>CAZMVS010000279.1:0-5909 GCA_964569525.1 uncultured Planctomycetales bacterium | reverse complement strand
GGCTTAACATGAGCCTGGAACATGCCTGCTCTATAGGGTCCATTTCGCTGATTTGCTGGTTCAGCCGTTCTAGGTATTGTTCGGGTGTTTCCATTTGAGCCTCCTTTTGGTCGTGTATAGCAGTTTGATAGCACTTTTGACGGCATTAAAAAGGAAGGCTATTTGTGGGATATCAACAACTTGGGATGGTGCCCCCGGCAGGAATCGAACCTGCGGCGCATGGATTAGGAATCCATTGCTCTATCCCCTGAGCTACGGGGGCGATTTGGAATGTTTTAGAACCGTTAAGCATCACAACCCGCTTCCTTTTGGTGCCCGAATTGGCGGATTGTGCCCGAAATTGTGCCCGCGCAAGATTCAAGGTAGGCCTGTTGTCTCGTTGCGGCCTTCCTCAAGTCGGCATCGTTCACAATGTTGTAGCGCTCGAAAACGCTCCGGATTTTGTGGCCGGATAGTATCATAGCCACCCTTTCAGAGATTCCAGCGCGCACCATATTCCGGACGGCCGTACGCCTGAAATCGTGGAACAACCTTACACCAAGACCCGCTTTCTCGCAAGGCGATTTCCATGCCTTGTCGAAGCGCTTCACCCTGTCGTCGCCCTTTTCATTGACGAACACATAGGGCAAAATCCGACCGGTTCTTTTCCGATCGTTCCACTGCTTTTCAATGACCGCTTTCAATTCATCATCCAGGTAAACCGTGCGACCTTCGCTGTTTTTGGTGTCGCCCACCTCAAGCCTCACGAGCCCCTGTTCGCGATCAACCTGCGTCCAGGTCAGTCTGGCAATTTCCGAGTGACGCCACCCTGTTCGGCAGCCAAACGTGGCGAAACCCTTCATATAATCTGGTAATGCTTGTAGGAGGCCCAGGTATTCCGCGTGTTCGAAGAACCCTTTTCTAGTGTTATTCCCTTCGAGCATCAGAATATGTGGCACCCGGTCCACTTTGGGTGGAGTCTGCCGTGATCCAATGTGTCCTTCCGGCAAGCGTGTTTGAAGAGCTGTCTCTTGACCTACAATCATGTGGTCGAAAACAAGTCGAAAGAAGTGGGGCAACAAGGGATTTACCCGAAACCCGAGGGATGGTTCATTGGTTGAACATTTCGTCGAGTTATTCCTTTTCGAATCCCTGGTTCGTAAATTTCAATGTCCGGCAATTCTCCGTAACAGTCCTCACAACGTTTTCGGGCGCTCCTTCGGGGATTTCTGCTTCGATCTCAAGAGTCACGGTCACGTTGGAGCCTACGAGTCCAACCAGATGAGAGATAACCTCGTCGGCAATCTGTCCGGCATCGCGTCCTGTGCGTGCAGAATGCAAAACAACACTGCCGTGAAAACGTTTGGGGCCGATTTCCGGTTTAGCGGGAGTTTCGATTTCAGCGCCCGGCGTCCTCTCACCGCCCATTGCTCCTGTCGATTCTGTCCCGGTTGGTGTCTTACTCGGTGCATCATGCCCGGAAGGCGTTTCCTCTTTTTGCTGCTTAACCGCCACGTCCGGCTGCACCAGCAGCCCGGTCAAATTGTCTGTTGAAAGGGTAATAACCTTTCCCGTTCGGAGGCCGCGATACCGCCCTGCCTCGTCATCGTAGGTGTCTGCATAGGCAAAGGATTCCTGGCTCCACAATAAGAGCCCCAGGCCGTCTCTTACCGCATCCAGAAGAACTTCCGGTCCTTTAAGCCTCGGAAGGTAAGGATAGCGCGCAAAATCTTCGGCCAATTGTTTGATTTTAACATGATCTCCCCGCCACAGCGGAACCTTGTCCATCTCCGTCCGCAATACCGTGCCTGCAAGCGCTGTTACGAGGAGCTCATCGTTGCGCAGTTTCTTGCTGGCCCGCACGGCCAGGGCATCGGAACCCGAAAGTCGAATCCCCTGCCAATCTACTGCAGCCTGGGGCGTGTTCTGCACCGGTACGATCAGCCACTGATAGGCCTCCGGGAGGCGGGCTTTCACTGCTCCGTCCGCCGAAGTCTTTTGTGTCTCCGCCTGTTTTACCTGATGGGGAGACAAATCAAGCGTCTCCTTTTCTGCAAGGATGGATTCCCAGGCCAAAAATCTGCGTACCGCCTCATCCAGGTCCTGCAGACGCATCTTGTCCACCGCCAAAAACACCAGGGTGTTTCTGAAAAGGCGTGGGCTATTACCCCGTGATTCAAAGATGGCCTTTGCAGTTTTTACCGCAGGGCTGTCCTTATCCTTGGTGTAGGGGCTGTCGACGCCCAGCACAACCAGTCGTGCGTCCAGATCATCGGGAATATCCTGGCCGGACTGGGGCAACGGATGTACTCGGCTGAAATCACCCGTAAGGCGAAGGTCTGCACGCAGTCGCTTGTCCAGCTCTGCGATTACGGCATCGGGATTCCGCTTCAATTGTTCCGCGCGGTCTTCAGCAAGCTTGGTGACTGTCGGCTGGGTTGAGTACCAGTATCGTGGCCCGTCCTGATATAGGTACGTTGCCGCTCCGCTCAAGCGGCGCAGCGCATCTCCAAAAATGGCGGGGGATTCACCGGGCATGACACATCCCAGCTTGACCCGTCGGTCTTCAAGGCCCCGGTTAGCAGCCGTGGGCGTTGGCGCCGAACCCAGGTAGATCGTTCGGGCCACCCGGCGGCAAGCAGCGAATTTGCCCAGGTTGGGCACTTCACTGTCCAGGCGAAGCGGCAGGGCGTTGGGGCCGTCCACGTCTTTTTCGATCACCGGCACCCAGTTGTCCGACAGGTAACGGGTCAGTTCGAACTGAACACGTGTGTCGTCAATAGAGATGTTTCCAGGCATGATCAAAGGGTTCCGATCCCCCTTTTCCCAAAGGCTGTGGATCACCGCAGCCATCAGGCGCAGCACCCCGCGGGTGCGCTGGAACTTCACTAATGTGGACCAGTCTGTATAGAGCCGGTCGAATACCTCCGGATGAATCGGGTAGGCGGCCTTGAGCCGCTTTTCGTAGGCTGAGTCTCGACATTCAGGAGGAAATTCCTGGTGCTGGGTTCGGTACAGGTCGTAAAAAGTTCGGGCCACCATGTCCCGCGCCACAAACTTTTCTCTTTCCACCAAGGGCTCAAACAGGCGTCGGCGCACGATTTCAAACCCCTCCTCGGCGCTGGCCGGCCGCCACGAGGACTCAACACGCCCCACGGCGTTTCGGAGCCGATCAAGGGCAGCCCGTCCGCGCTCTCCGCCCACCTCCACATCGTCGGCCTGCACATGGGGCGAAACGGTTGTATCGGATGCCGGCAGACTGATCACCAAAAGGCACTTTTTGGCGAGCTTGGCCGACTCTGTAAGTGCTTGGGCAAACGTGAAATGGGTTTCAAAGCTCCCCGCCGGCAGGTCACTGGTGTCGTGCAATTGGCGCGCATAGGCCACCCACTCGTCAATCAGAACAAGGCATGGCCCGTATTCGTTGAGCAACTCCCGCATGACATCCCCGGGGCTTGTGGCCTTTTCGTCGTCGGCTGCAATGCGGGCAAAGGCCTTTTTCCCTCCAAGTTGCCAGGCCAGTTCACCCCAAAGCGTTCGCACCACCGTACCATCAGATTTGGTCACCGGGTTCCCTGGTGAAATCCGGTTACCGACCAGCACCACGCGGTTGACACCTGGGAGCGCGGCCATCTTGGCCGCTTTGTTTGCGGGCGGGACTCCCGCGCTCCCGGGGAGTGCCTCCTGCATCACTTCGTCCATACCCGCCAGCTCCGTAGTGGCCACGCCGGAGAATAGATGATACAGGGCCAGCATCGAGTGCGTCTTGCCCCCGCCGAAGTTGGTCTGCAGCTGCACTACCGGGTCGCCACCGTGGCCTGTAAGCCGTTGCACGGCCCCGATCAGCAGTTGCTTCAGACTATCGGTGAGGAAAGTCCGTCGGAAAAACTCGGCAGGCTTTTTATACTCGTCGGAACCCTCGCCGATGTGCACCTGCCACAAGTCTGCTGCAAACTCAGCCTGCTGGTAACGGCCACTGGCCACGTCCGTGTGGGGAATGATCACTTCGCGCCAGGGTTTCAGCGTGCCTGTGGCCTGGCTCTCAATCGCCGTGCCGGCACTTTTTCGCTTTTCGTGGCGCATCTGCTCATCAAAGATCAAGCGCCGCAGCTCCATCTTCATTTTGCCGATGTCATCGGCCTCGGGCGCGGAGACGGCGGAAAGAAGGCGCATCATGGAATCCAATGCCCGGTCCGCATCGTCGCTTGAAAAGGCCTGCTGGTGTGCCCACTTATTGCGGTGGTCGCGCAGTTCACTCACCAGGCTGCGCTCCGCCGGCCCAAGGACTTTACGAAAGACGCTGTTCCAGGCATCCCACATGAGCTTGAGAAGAGCGGCCGTATCCCATTGAGTGATGGGTTTGTCGGCCAACAGTCGGTCCTCTCCTATGAATTGAAGTGCTCGTTCCTGAGCTTTTTCCCGATAGGCGTTCTGGATTTCACGCTCCACAAAAGGCCCCAGCCCCGCTTTCAATAATTCGAGCGCCTTTCCGACGCGTTCGTGATTCGTAATGGCCATAATGCACCTCAGGTTACAGGAGACAGGTTTCGGGGGTTAGGGAAATCGGCATTTCGTGAACGGATGCGGTTTCGCAGGACGGTTAGCATCTTGCTTACTTCCGTAATAAGGGAGAAGGCGATTTCCGACTTTTCTTTTTTGACGTATTTAAGCGCTACTGCGAGCGTTAAAAACGTTTCCGTTTCCATAAGTGAGCCTTTGGCAATGGAAAGAAAGTTCGCATAGTCCTTACGCGTTCCGCGCGCATGCCCTTCCGCGATATTTGCTGGAACCGAAGCCGCTGCGCGTGTTATTTGGCTTGTTAACCGGTAAGTCTCCTCCCGCGGAAAATCAGCAGACAACCGATATACCTCAACAGCAAGGTCCATGGCCTTCTGCCATACCACAAGATCACGGTGCGAATTGATCTTTCCCGTGGAGTCATTAAGCCTGGTTTGCTTTGACATCATCCCTCCTAGAACAGATCTCTCTGCTCTGTCTGTCCCCTATTCCCTGTTCCCTGTTCCCTCGCAAGTCGTGTGATCTCGGGCCAGCTTTGGACCAGGCTGTTATATGACAGAGCCTGCGCTGCCCGCTTTTTTCGCTCACAGAGGGTGTACAGGCGGTAGCACAGCTCCCGGGAGGCCTCAGCCTTGCTGCCCAGCTTTGCCACCAATTCAGCAGCCGCCCCTTCGCCGCCAGTCTCCAGCGCGCGGATGAGGTGATGCACGATCTCCCATGCAGTGAGGCGCTTGTCGGTCTCAGGGTCCCAATCGGCGGGCAGCTCATCAGGTTTGAGAAGCCGCACCTTCCCGGCCTTCGAAAAGCCGATACCGGCTTCAACCATCCCGGCGACACTGGTGTTTTTGGCCTTCGAGAGCGTTTCGGCTACCCCATATTCCCCGCCCGCAAATCCGAATTGTTCAAACCACGCCAATGCCCATCGGCTGTCGGCATCAAAATCGCCCTCCTGCTCGGCCAGCACTTCGTCCAACGTCTGATTGATCAGTGCTAAGGCCTCCCGAACGGTCATGGGATTACCCGCCGCATCCAGTACTTTGGAATAGCGAGTGAAGACGGCCATGCCCGGGCCTATGGACGCCTGGGCAAGGTCTACGGGAGCGATGTTCCCTCGTTGTAGATGGGTGAGCGCCACGGGGAGTTCCGATTTCAGCCCAGCAACGAACCCGCGACGTGTCGTAGCGCTTGCGGTGGCTTCACGCTTACGACAGACGATGATGATGCTGGAGGCGAGGGCATTGGTTCCGGAACCGATCATCCGGTTACCCAGTTCTGTGCGCATCGGCCATGTGCCTGTGACCGCAAAACCTGCGTGGATCACCGCATCGAGAAAAGTCTCCCAACCGGTGCTTACGGTTTCGCCGTTTCCTTTTTTTTCGGCCTGCTTGAAGGCGTAATAAATTGTGACAGGA
>CAZMVS010000278.1:0-13926 GCA_964569525.1 uncultured Planctomycetales bacterium | reverse complement strand
AGGTTTCATCTCCCATTTGGCGTATGCTTTGCACCGCCCGCTCACCTCGATAGTCAACGATGGCGGGGCGTCAACGCTGGTTCGACAGGAACTGGCCCGCAAGCTTGAAATGCTGGAGGGCAAAAGCCTCGTTGTGTGGGAATTCGTGGAACGGGATATCCGTTTCGGCCTCGAAGGCTGGCAACACGTCAAGTTAACCTATCCACACGATTCTTACGCGACAGGATCAAAAAGTAGCGAAAAGGGCTTAAATTAATAAAAACAGCTCGTCGATGGAGTACGGTGATTATCTGCTATGGATGCGATGGGACCTTAGTAAAACTGATTATGCGCATTTGTAAGTGGTTGGTAGGGTTTTGATCTATCCTTGCAATTCAATGAGAGGGATGGGTTCGCCATGTGCACAAAATTAATCGGATAGACTTGATTTATTGCAAATCCATATCATTTGTTAACATATTTCATCTGCGCATCAAACTTACCAGCCGAGCGATGAACGCGGCAAGGTAAAGCTGGCCCATCATCACTTCCAATATGGCCAGCGTTCGGGCAAAACCGCCGACCGGAAGAATATCCCCGTAGCCAAGCGAGGCGAGGGTCACGAAACTGAAGTATGTAAATTCGCTTCCCACTCGTTCCCAGTGTGTTGGACCTCCCTTCGGCTGCCAGTCGGCCGCCACGATGGAACCACTGCACAGGCCTTCCAACGCGGCGTACCAAAACGCGAATATCAGACCGATGAGAATGTATCCGCAAACGGCCCCGATGATCGTGTTTACACAGATGATCTGATGCCTCACCACGGAATTGAGAACGATTAACGCAATGGCCACCAGGTAAGCGCTGACGACAAGGTGAGACCCGACAACGAAAAATCTGCTCTCCGGCCACACCAGGGAAGTCAACCAATCCAGAAACAGCACCACCAACAAGCCGACGACCATCGCAATCCGTAAAGGTGGATTCCGATGAACGGCGAAGATACCCGTGAGCAGAAGAACAGACACCAGAATGGTAACCACGATCGGGAAATCTTTTGCTGCCGGCGAAAATATCAGCCAGCTTATCAACGCTACCAACAACGGGACAAACGTCCCATCCAATCGTTGAAGATATCTTTGCCGTATGGCCATCTGGTTCATCTTTATTGTCAGGGTTAGCAACTATGAACCGAGTCATCAATAAGCTGTTTACAACACACAACCCGCCCCGTCACAGAAGCGAGTCTCCAGTTCATGGGGCAGTTCGCCTTTCACCGGCCGAAGCCGCGCGACCATCTTGTCATATTGTTCCTTGCTTATCGCTTCATACGGCGGCTGGGCGTAACCGTGACGCATCGACGGCAGAAACACGATCCCCTTCAACTGATCCTCGAACGCCGTCAAAATTCGCGGAATCTCCTCCTTTTCTCGTTCCGGATCGAACTCCGCCGTACAACTTACCTGGTTATCCGACCAGTAGTATTGCATCCGCGCAGCCAATCCGACTTTTTCCCGTAACGGAACCTCCGCCTTGCCCCGATGCAGGTTGGTAATGTGCATGGGAAAATCCACCACCAGCGTATTGTCCGCATAGTGGTCCACCTCGATCCGATAACCCGCCTTGCGACAGGTTTCCTCCAACGGATGATCCTTCGTAATGCGCATGCGGCGAATATAGTACGGGGCATGTTCCCAGTGCACGCCCGGCGTGGCCCCCGCCAACAGGCTGACCGTTCCAGAAGGCTTGACCGACGTGGTCTTCAACGAACGCGGAATACACAGCCAATCGGAATAGATCTTGTCCAGCCACTGCACCTGGGCATACGCCCGCTCGCACCAGTTGAAAAACGTACGATACCCGACCCGATTAATCGCCTGCACAATACCGGTCATCGAGCAGCCGATCCGCCGATTGCGCAACATAACCGCATTCGTCCGCTGATCATGTGTGGGAATCAAAGTCACCGTTTTGGCATACCCATAGGCATAACGCAAGGTTTCCAAATAATCCTCAAGCGTGTCATGATTGGCTGGAAAGGTTTCCACCAGGCAGCACAATTCCTTGTCCCACAACGTCTGTTCCACACAGGGATTACTGCCTTCCGCCTGTTGGTCGGCCATGGTCGCCCGATCTTTCAATCGACCGTAGGCCCGGGCGTTATCCAGCCACAGGTAACCCGGCTCACCGTTAGTGGCCGTCCGCTTCGCCACCTCGCCGTAATCCATCCCCACCTCTGCCAACACGGAATTGTTCGACGTCCAGCGATACTCACTGACCTTTTCCGCATCCATCTTCAAATCAAGGAACTGCGTATCATCCGCGTCCCCGAAAGCGATTTGCGCCGAACGCCTGATACCGCCGGCCACCACGCACCGTCCTACAATGTTCATGGTGTCCACGATCAGCCGGGCGTCCACCTTTTGCCCCACGTACGACTCGTACAACGGCTCAAGCGTTTCGATCATTTTACGTAGTGGGACCGCTCCGCTGGCCACACCGCCGAAACGTTTCAGCGGCGTGCCTGCCGGTCGAATCTGTGAATAGTCCCATTGCTTCGGCAACGTCCCCTTGCCCGTATAGGCATCGAGAATCCGCTTCAATGCCGCCCGCCAACCTTCGCGGCTGTCATCGATGTTGTGCACGTCTTCGCTTCGTCGGGCCTGGTGAATGGTTACTTGCCCTTTGCCCCGGGTATCAAAGCCAACGCCAACCCCCAGCATGGTCATACTCATCATCCACACGAACGGATCGGAATAGCCATGGGCGATATCCTTGGTTGAAACAAAGCCGCAGTTGTTCAACGCCGCCCCGCCTTGTTCGTACATGTAACGGGTCCCCATGATCCACAGGCCGCGCCCGGGCGGGGTCCACTTGAATCGCCACATCCGGTCGTAGGCTTCGCGGGCAAAGTGGATCGCCTGTTGCTCATTCCATGTCAGGTTATTGATCAGCAGATGAATCTTCTGCACGGTTAACATGCCCTCGATTACCCGCTGACAAGTCTGCCACCATGCCTCGCCGCCCCTGCTGTAGGTCCGCTTATAAATGATCCAGGACAGGTCACCGAATCCCCACGGCACCGGCCGATCACGATACGCCGCCAAAAATTCATTGCCGAGCTTAACCGTTCCAAATTTGTCCACGTCGATAATCATTGCCGTGTCATTTCCCACTTGATGCGGATACTATTTGCTGCCGCTTCCATCACCATTAATTACAACTTGTGAATAGTTTGATCCCTTGCAGGTAAACGATCGCCAATCAGAAAATTCTCACATTTCATCTTATGTAGTACTTGCTTGGGAACAATGGGAATTTTGAATCTGCTTTAATTTACTGACTCGATGGGGGTGGCCAGGCGGCGCCGTAAACAGCTGGGCAGTAAAGGCAATTTGTCTTTTTCGGAGCGTTGCTCCATGCGTGTCTTAAGCTTGTAAATCCATAAACAGAAAGCATTTAGTGTCGCGTAAGGGAGTGCTCGCATATGGCACAAATATTGTATTTAAACCATTTCAACGTGGAATATACATTGGGAGGGGGCCTTTAATAAATCGGAGCCCATATTCTGGCCAAGACTGTCTGACCGCGCAAGGTATTTGCGACTGACAGGAACACGATTTGTAAGTGATTGGAGAAATGGAATTGTGCAAATTGAACGGCCTCTGGAATGAAGGTTGTCCAAATATAATTTAAGCTATGCTTGGAAAATGATTAATTCAACGTTTTGTATATTGATCAATTTTGCAAATTTTCGAGGCTAAAAACATGTTTGAAGAGAGCGAAATTGTCAGTCTAGCATTGGCAATTCCTTTAAGTGTTCCGATTGTTCTTCTTGCCAGGGCAGTTCGAACTTCTCGCCTGTACCTGCTTGTCGGGGCGGTCATTTTCGCTTTGGCCGCCACCATTTTTACGGTGGTGGAGAATATTGCCTTTAGGGATATTTTCAACTTACTGGAACACATCTGCTATGCGACAACGGGTATTTTAATTGCCGCAGGCTGTTGGCGGCTGGCCCTCTATTCGCGGCGTGCCGAGGAGGGACTCTAATGGGTTTGGTAGCGGTATTGGATATCCTTGGCGCCTGTGGTGCATTTGTCGCATTGCTGTCCATTTTCTGGATCAAAAGGCAAATTGTTGGAAATGTGGCCAAGTTCTTTCTTACTGTGGCGATTGTGGCCTATCTGTTTATCGCC
Organism: uncultured Planctomycetales bacterium; assembly: GCA_964569525.1. Lineage (GTDB taxonomy): Bacteria > Planctomycetota > Phycisphaerae > UBA1845 > PWPN01 > JAAYCU01. Next base: position 9,751 of record CAZMVS010000278.1, on the reverse strand, counting down.
GCCAGTAATGCAGTGGAACACCTTGAATTAAGCGGGATGCTCGATCCATTTGAAGATTATGCCGAAATTCTTTTTTTCCCCTTTGTTTTATTTTTCGTATATGCGACGTGGGTTAAACAGGAAATCACCCGTCGTATGAAATTGCAGCAACGGGCGCAACAGGTGAACGATGTGCTTCGAACGGTCCAGCAGGTTAACGAGTTGATTGTACGCGAAGACGACCGCCAGAAGTTGATCGAGCGCGCTTGCCATATCTTGGTTCAAGCTCGTGGATTTCGCAGTGCTTGGCTCGCTGTTTTGAATGCCGAAGGGCAACTTCTCACCGCTGCTCAAGAGAATATGGGCGACGATTATGCTCAGATTTTAAATGAACTCCATTCCGGTTCTTTGCCCACCTGCGTAGAAAGGGCTCTTGAAGAACGGGGTGTGATGAAAGTTGAGCAGTATGGTGAACCGTGCGAGATTTGTCCTTTGTCGCCAGAGGGCAGGAATTACCCATACCTGGTCACACGGATTGAACATGCGGCACGCCTACATGGAGTGCTGGTCGTTTGCGGTGAAGCCAATGCATCCATGCCTGAGGAGGAATTCGCCCTGTTCCAGGAATTGGCGGACGACCTCGGCCTGGCATTACACAAGTTCGAACTCGAACAGGAGCGGGAGTATTTTGAGGCCCAATTCCTCCAGGCCCAGAAAATGGAGGCCGTAGGACGGTTGGCCGGCGGCATTGCCCATGATTTCCGCAACCAATTGACTGTGATCGGTGGATATTGCGACTTGTTACTGAGGCAAATTGCTCCTGATAGCCATTTGCGTGAACATTTGTCAGAGATTCACAAAGCGGCCCAGAGATCTGAAATACTCACTGGTCAATTATTGGCTTTTGGTCGCAAGCAAATTCTTCAGCCGCAGGCCATCAATATCAACGCCGTCATAAAACAGATTGAGAACCCCATGGCGAGTATGTTAGGCGATGACGCAAAGCTTTCTATGTCTCTCGCGGAGGATTTGGGTACCACCGAGCTTGATCGGTCACGACTGGAGCAAGCTGTAATGAACATCGTTGCGAATGCCCGTGACGCGATGCCGGAAGGGGGCCAGTTGTATGTGGAGACAGAAAATGCAGAGCTGACTGATTCGTATAATCGTCTTCATCCTGAGGTTAAACCAGGTCCATATGTCGTGTTAACCATTCATGATACGGGCGTGGGTATGAGCAAGGAGGTGCGCGAGCGGATATTCGAGCCTTTCTTTACAACAAAGGAACGGGGTAAAGGTACCGGCTTGGGCTTGTCAATGGTATATGGATTCGTGAAGCAAAGCGGAGGCTCAATTGTTATCGATAGCGAGCCGGGACAAGGGACAATATTCAAATCGTATTTCCCCGGAATTGAGGTTGAGGCCACCGCTAACACTTCACAAGTGCCCCTTGAGCAGCGCCATTCGCAGGGAAAAGAGACAATCCTGCTTGTCGAGGATGATGATTTGGTGAGGGGCTTGGCGGGGAAAATCTTGGGTGAGTGTGGTTATTCGCTTCTTGAATCAGCCGGTGGAGAACAGGCTATTTCCCTTGCAAAAGAATATTCCGGCAAGATCGATTTGTTGCTTAGCGACGTCGTTATGCCTGGTACATCTGGGCCGGAATTGGCTGAGAAACTTTTGGCCGATAGGCCAGAGATGAAGGTGTTATTTATATCCGGTTACACTGCGGATGTTATTGATCGTCATGGCTTGGCCAGATTGGGAGCCGATTTGCTGCATAAGCCATTCAGCACAACGGCCTTGGTCCAGGCAACCCGTCGAGCGTTGGATGCCGGTTCCCCCAAAATGGAAAAGTGTTGATTTACCGAAGGCCAAATCCGGGTAGGGTTCTTATAATCTGGGTGATTCGGCGTGATGGGCCGGTCAGGAGGTAGAACCATGGCTGATGGTATTAAAGATCAGGCCCGCATCTTGGTGGTGGATGACGAAGAACCATTGCGGAAGCTTCTCATCTCCGCGTTGCAGGCATCAAATGAGTACGAGGTTTTTGAGGCCGGCGACGGCGTGGAAGCGCAGGATATCCTTTCTACCCAGACAGTTGACGTGGTTGTTACGGATTTAGTTATGCCGCGTTTGGGTGGCGAAGCATTGATGCGATGGATGCATCAGCATTACCCTGACATTAATTGTATTATTTTGACCGGCCAAGGGACCATGGCGGATGCTGTAGAGGCTGTACGTGTGGGGGCTTTCGACTTTGTTCTGAAGGGGCCGAATACGGTAAGTACTTTGTTGCCCCGTGTCCGCCATGCTGTGGAGCAGCGCCGGCACTCCCAGGAAACCAAACGTCTTCACGCCCAGATTGAACAGCAAAATATCCGTCTGAAAGAACAGGTGGCCAGCCTGCGGGATGCTTGTCAGATGCTGAGTCAGCAAGCAGATATGATCCAAGAGGATTTTCTCCGGGCGGCAAATATTCAGCGGGCCCTGTTGCCACGTGAACCGCCTCAAATTGAGGGTGTGGCTTTGGATGCTCTTTATCGTCCTTGCGATTACGTGGGGGGCGATTTGTATGACGTGGTAAGGCTTGACGACCGTCGCCTGGGGGTTTGCGTAGCTGACGCTGCTGGGCATGGCGTGGCGGCAGCCATGTTGGCGGTTATCTTCAAGAGCCGTCTTTGTCTTATTGACCCCGAGACTGCCAAGCCTATAAGTCCGCGTGCCGTATTTGAGAATCTCAATGAACAACTCGTGGAAGAGTGCCGGGCACCTCGGATGTTTGTTTCCTCCGTGTATTGCCTGATAGACACCGCAACAGGTGACGTTACTTTGTCTTCCGCCGGACATCCGCCTGTGCTGGTGCATCGTAGTAACGGACGTGTGGAACGAATTTCCCATTCCGGCCCCGCTCTGGGGCTTACTCCGGGGGCGCAATTCGCGCAGATCCAGATCTCTCTGTTGCCGGGGGATCGTATACTTTTATACACCGACGGACTTTTTCAGACGATTAAGGGGCGGCCGTCTTTGACCACGGAAAAGATTACAGAAATCCTATCCCAAGAAGAATTGAATGGTATTGATCTGCTGCAGCGGTTGTTGAACAGTGCAACCGACCACACGAAAGGACCTCAGCAGGATGACATAACATTGTTGATGGTCAGCTTTGCACCTCTCGAATCTCAAGTGGATAACGGTGTCCCGATTGAAAAACCCCATTCTTCCCTTGCTTCTCAATCTGAAACTGGTTTTGAGATGGCCCTCGGGCGAATAGATCGTACAACGCTGATTCATTTGCAGGGCCATGCGAGATGGACCTATGCAGCCGCCTTCCATCAAGCATGCATTACGGCGCTTGACGATAGGACCCCGCTTATTCTTGACTTTTCAAACTGCCAGTATTTGGATAGTACCTTTCTTGGTACGATTCATGAATTAGCATCACGGGCAGACCGAATGGAGACTACGATTTGCCTCCAAAACATGCCTCCACAGGTCAGGGCGTTGTTTGATGAGCTGGGTATGGAGCATGTACTTGCCTGTGTGGTTCATAAGCCCCAGCCATTTCCTGACGGGATGGTTACGCTTGACCAGGTTTATGATGCTGCCGGAAGCATGCACCGCGTGCTCAAGGCCCATGAAGCTTTGGCCGCCTTGAATGAGGAAAACCGCCGCCAGTTTTCAAAACTGGCAGAGTACTTGCGAAAAGAAATTCAGGGAAATTCCGATTCGTCCTGATCGCCCGGGTCTGTGTTTGCTTAAGAAACGTTGAGCACCGCCACACATAAGAAATGCGATTGCAGGTACCTTGGGATAATGCGGAATAGCCGCTTCGATTTGAAGCTGAGAAATCAGGAATTGCTTATCGGCTGATGCCGATGTATTTTATTTCCGTTTACAAAGCGACTGGATAGTTCCAAAGATGACAAAAGCGTTTTCTCCGTGGCTGATTGATTATATGATGTGGTAAATTGCTAACCGGGGGAAAAGGATAGTTGTAATAACCATTTCTGAAAAGCTGGCAAAAATTAGAAATAAGTTGGTATGGTATAAGGGCCTATTATAATTATATACTTGACACGCATGTTGGCAGGTTAGCCAGGCAAAGACAAATAAACGGACAAGCTAATGAACAAAGCTGAGCAAAAGATTGCGGAGGGAATTCTTTTTACTGACTTATACCAGTTGACAATGGCCCAGTTGTATTGGCGGATGGGGCTGGGGGATTATTACGCTCAGTTTGATCATTTCTTCCGCAGTTATCCGGATTACGGCAAACATAAGGCCGGCTTTTGTATTTATGCCGGTTTGCATTGGCTGGTGGACTGGATGCGGGAAATACGCTTCGAAGAGGCGGACCTTGAGTGTCTGCGAGCCCAGGCTGGCCGGGAAGGACAACGCCTGTTCCAGGATGATTTTCTGAATTGGCTCAAAAAGGAACCGCCTTTCGCCCGCTTAACCTTGCGTTCCATTCCTGAAGGGCGAACCGTGCATCCCAACGTTCCGCTGACCGTGGTGCAGGGACCGTTGCCCATGGCCCAGATTCTGGAGTCAGCCCTGCTCAACCAGTTGAACTACCAGACCTTGATTGCCACCAAGGCGGCCCGGGTGCATGAAGCGGGGCGGGGCAAGCTGATGGTGGAATTCGGTATGCGTCGCGGTCACGGGATGGGCGTGAACGCCGGTGCGCGCGGGGCCTTGATCGGCGGGGCGGATTTCAGCTCCAATACGGGTTTGTCTTACGTTATGGGTTTGGCACCCACGGGAACCCACGCCCACAGCATGATCCAGGTTTTCATGGCCATGGGAAAAGGGGAAGAGGAAGCCTTCCAGGCGTACGCTGACCTGTATCCGGATGATTGCGTGCTTTTGGTGGATACCATCAATACCCTGGAAAGCGGGGTGCCCAACGCGATTAAGGTGTTCGAGCGACTCCGCCGCCGGGGCCATGAACCGGTGGGCATTCGGCTGGACTCGGGGGACTTGGCCTACCTGAGTATCCAATCCGCCCGACTGTTGAACAAGGCCGGCTTCGAGGAGGTCAAGATTGTCCTTTCCAACCAGCTTGACGAGTTGAACCTGTGGCAGATTATCAGCCAAATCGAGGAAGAAGCTTCCAGGTACGGGGTTGATCCTGATCGCCTGGTGGATCGGCTGGTGTATGGTGTGGGGACGCGTTTGATCACTTCGGATGGCGATGCATCTCTGGACGGTGTGTATAAGTTGGTTGCGGTGCGCGACGGGGGCAAATGGATACCCGCTTTGAAGATTTCCGAAACGCCGGCCAAAACTATAAATCCCGGGGACAAGCGGGCATGGCGGTTGTATGATCGCCGCGGCAAGGCCACCGCCGACTTGTTAACCTTGAACGACGAGGATCCCCGGCAGATGGAGTCCATTTTTCTGCAGCATCCCAGCGAGCCGGACATGAATCGTACCTGTCGGCGGAGAGATATTTCTGAAATTGAATCATTACTGGTTGATGTCTTTCGGGATGGCGAGTTGGTTTACGATTTCCCTTCGCTTCAGCAGATTCGTGAACAACGGAAAGACGATTTGGGTAAACTGGATCCGGGTGTCCGCCGCTTGATGAATCCGCATACCTACCACGTATCCCTCTCCAGGCGATTATGGGATCTCAAGCACCGAATGATCCTGGAAGCGAAAGGGTCGGTCGGATCTGAATAACAGCCGGTCATGAGCAGCGGCCGGTTTTCGTCGTAGTTTGCAATTGAATAATCGGTGAATGCTTCTACGGTAAGCATAAGGAGACCTGCCATGCGCATCGCGGAAAGACTTCGGGACCTGGCGTGCAATCTTTACTGGACCTGGCATCCGGAGATTGTGGAAATATTTCGTGATTTGGATCCATTGCTATGGCGCAAGGTAAACCATAACCCGGTAGAGTTCTTATCCTGCCTGACGGATGAAACAATACAGGACAAGGCGGAGGAATTGGCCCTGGAAGCCCGAATTACCCACGCCTTTCATCAATTACAGAATTACCGTGAGTCCCGGGTGACGTGGGGCAGTTGGCATGCGGGGATATTGCGTACAAGCCCGGTGGCCTATTTTAGCGCGGAATTCGGACTGCACGAATCATTACCCATTTATTCCGGCGGGTTGGGTGTATTGGCTGGTGATCATTTAAAGTGCGCTTCCGATCTTGGGGTGCCGCTGGTGGGGGTCGGGCTTTTTTATGCGAAAGGATATTTTATCCAGCGGCTGCGGTCCGACGGTTGGCAGGAAGAAGAGTATTTCACCGCCGATGCGGAGACATTGCCACTTTCATTGGCTCGTGACCAGCAGGGGAATCCGTTGCGGGTGAAAGTACAAACCCGGGAGTCGGAAATTACCATCGAGGTACGCACCGCCCAGGTCGGGCGAAACCAGTTGATTCTGTTGGATACTAATTTGCCGGAAAACAGCGAATACGAGCGTTCTCTGACCGCCCGACTCTACGGAGGCGACAATGACGTGCGGATACGCCAGGAGCTGATTCTTGGTGTCGGGGGAATGCAAGCGTTAATGGCCATGGGTTTACGCCCTGGTGTTTTGCATCTCAATGAAGGACATTCCGCCTTTGCTATCCTATCCTTGGCCCGGATGCTGATGGATTGTCATCAACGGCCTTTCCATGAGATCAAGGAGAAAGCGGCGGGTATGACCGTGTTTACCACGCATACCCCGGTGGAAGCGGGACATGATCGGTTCGATCCCGGACTGGTTGAAAATGTTTTAGGCCCGATGCGTGATGAGTTGGGGATTTCTAAAAAGGATTTCCTGGCATTGGGGCGGGTGGATCCTAACCGGGAGGATGAGAAATTCTGCATGACGATTCTGGGATTGAAAATGTCACGCTATCGAAATGCGGTATCGGATATTCACGCCCGGGTCAGCCGAACTATGTGGCAACGTCTTTGGCCCGGAAGGAGCGTGAGCGAGGTGCCTATCGGGCATATAACCAACGGAGTGCATATGGCCACTTGGTTGTCTCGACCGATGGCAGAGTTTTACCGACGATTTCGTGGGGAAGATTGGGGGGAGCATATTCATGAACCGCAAACCTGGGCGGCTATCGATAAGGTCGATGAAATGGAATTCTGGGAACAGCACCAGATTCTCAAAACGCATTTAATCGATTATGTCCGTCGCTGTGTTCGGGCCCAGGCTCAACGACGAGGAACCACGCCGCCGTGCAAAGCGGAGCAGTGCTTGGATCCACATCGGTTGACCATTGGGTTTGCCCGTCGCTTTGCCGCTTACAAACGAGCGGATTTATTATTAAGTGATCTGAAGCGTTTGGATCAGTTAGTTAATCATCCTCAACGACCAGTACAAATCATTTATGCCGGTAAGGCCCATCCTGCGGATGATTGGGGGAAATCGCTGGTCCAAAAGGTATTCAAGGTGACGCAGGATCCACGCTTTACGGGCAAAATAATATTTCTGGAGGATCATGATATCAACGTTTGCCGCCATCTGGTGCAAGGTGTTGATCTCTGGCTGAATACACCACGACGACCGCGCGAGGCCTGCGGGACCAGCGGCCAAAAAGTGGTACTGAACGGCGGGTTGCATTTGTCTGTTCTCGATGGGTGGTGGGCGCAGGCCTATGACGGAACGAACGGTTTTGCGATTGGCGGCGGTGAGCGTCCGAAGGTCGAAGAGCAGGATCAAATGGATATGGGAGAGTTGTATGAGGTCCTGGAAAACAAGGTGACGCCATTGTTTTATGATCGCGATGAACAAGACATTCCCCGCAACTGGATAGCACGTCAAAAAAACGCTATTCGCTCCATGAGTTGGCGATTCAGTGCTCGAAGGATGGTGATGAGTTATACCCGGGAATGTTATCTGCCTGCGGCAGGGGGGCTGACGTCGTCGGTGTTTGAATGAACATGTTTCCTGAATTCGCACTTTCCAACAAAAGGGGTGGAATGGCGAAAAAAGGTTGACAATGAAATATAAGTCAAATGCAGACTATAGAAAAAGAAAGCACCGGGATCCGTTGGGATTGTCCGGTGCTTTCCGGAGGGGAAAGAAGCCAAAAATAAGAATAAGCCCCTTATGATTCAATGTCACTATATCATAGTGGTTTCAATATAGGTAAGTCCAGAGTATTTTTAGTAGTTCTAAGCAAACCGAGCTTAAGTTTACAAAAAATTCACAAATGCCCGCCCAATATCCACATTAAATGTAATATTTACACATACAGACGAAATGTGGGCGGGGGGGGCATATCCGATTTGCACCGCCCATGCTTGGGAAAGTCGAAAAGTTGAGCTTCAACAAAAAAGAATATCCCCCCCGCCATATTGAAATACTTCCTGAAAGTTGGCCAAGCAAAGTTAACTGTGGAACGCAGACTCTTCAGGTATTTTTTATGCAGTATATTTTACTTGGGTACGAAAAGGGCCTTGATGTTCTAAGTATAAAAAGGAGTGACAAAAGATGGCCGGTGATTTTAAGAAGGATAACGTTTTGCATATTGAAGTGGATACCAAGGAATGCCGGTTGTCGTCTTGGGACTATGAGTTACTTGATCGCGATCTCAGGAATCTCCGGGGCGTAGTTAAGTATTTCCCAAATGCAGATTTATATATAACGATTATTTATCATGCGCGCAGTAAGTCATATCACGTAAAGACGAGCTTACTCTTGCCCGGTAAAACCCTGTTTACCGGCGACCGGGATATTGATATGCGTCCTGCTTATAACCGTTGCGCTCGCAAGCTGGTACAAAAAGTGGAGGCGTACAAGGAAGACCTGGCCAACGTGGATCGCAAGGATAAGTTCCGCAAGGGAACGGAACAGGAGGTTCTGCCCACCCAGGAGGCGGACCCGCAATTGCTCCAGCAAGCAGTTGCAAGTGGCGATTATGCCGCCTTTTGCCAAGCGGTTTACGGGTACGAGGAACCGCTTCGTAAACGCATCGGGCGATGGATTCAGCGTTATCCTGAAATCGAGCAGGGGCTGGGCGAGCGGTGGTCCCTGGATGACCTTGTGGAAGAGGTATTTCTCAATGCCTTTGAGCAATTTGACCGTCGCCCCCACAACCTGCGGGTAGGGGAATGGTTGGAGAACCTTATTGACCCATCCGTGCGATTGTTGATGGAACACCCCGATCAAGAGACGGAAAATATCAACTTTGCCCGAAGCTGGCGGTCGACTGAAGGTCGCGATTAAGTGTGTATTCAGCAGGAGTGGTAATGAGTTTATTCTTCGTAAATACCGGAATTTCAGTTGGCAGGGTGGCAAGAATGGTTAATAATTAAAATGTCTAGTTGGACCCCGATTCGAGATTGATTCAGAACATGACCATTTTGAAAGGTTCTTGCCGTTTGCAATTTATGAAAATTTGAATGTGATCTTTTATAAGACAGTGGCTCAAATTCGCCTTTGAAATCCTACCTTGTAAGAGGCCGACAGCCTCCATACGTGATTCAATCATAAAAAATGATTCTTCCAAAAGGATGTGTATTCTGAAATTTTGGAGAATGGTACGCAAAAAAACAACAGGTATTCGTTGCCTCGTGGCAGCGAGAAGATAAAAATTTCTTCGTTGTCTCTGGTTTAGCTGGAGAAAGGAGGAATCATGTCAATGGAACCGGAAAAACGTAGGGAGATGGAGTTCCTGGCTGGTGGTTCCACTGCTGAGGTATTGGGAGGAGCTGCTGCGGTTGTACTGGCGATTCTCGGCTTGGCAGGTATGCTTCCCGTTTACATGGCTGCCGTGGGGACAATTGCAGTCGGCGCGGCGCTGTTTTTT
>CAZMVS010000277.1:0-15460 GCA_964569525.1 uncultured Planctomycetales bacterium | reverse complement strand
CCCCCGCTGGCTGGCAAAAAAAACCCGCCCCGAGCAGGCCCTTAGCATCCTCACCCGCATCGGCGGCCCGGATCATGCCCGCAAAGAACTTCTTGAGGTGCAGGAAACCCTGGCCATCGAAAACGAATCCGTAAGCCAGTTATTTCAACCCGCCATGCGCCTCCCGCTCATATTGGCCATCGGCCTCGCCATCCTCCAGCAAATCACCGGCATCAATACCGTGCTCTACTATGCCCCGGAAATTCTAAAAAGCACCGGCCTGCAAGCCGCCCAAGCCATCGGCAATACCGTCCTCATCGGCGGCGTGAACCTGCTCTTTACCATCATCGCCATTATGATTGTCGATCGGGTGGGACGCAGACCTCTGCTTCTGCTGGCCTCGGTAGGCATGGGTATTTCCCTCCTGCTCATGGGCGCTGCCCTTCTCCTCCAACAGGGCCCCAGCCCCTGGGTGCTACTCTTCGCCCTCGGTTACGTCGCTTCCTTCGCCGTCGCCATGGGACCTGTCGTCTGGGTGGTCATCTCAGAAATCCTCCCCACACGAACCCGTGGGCGGGCCATGTCTCTCGCCACCGTCTGCCTTTGGCTTGCCTGCTTCGCCGTCTCACAAACCTTCCCCTTCCTCATGGAAAAACTCGGCGGCAGCGTATTCTTTATCTATGCCGGAATGTGTGCGTTAGCCCTTGCCTTCATTTGGCTACTTGTCCCTGAAACCAAGGGCCGTTCATTGGAGGAAATCGAAAAAAGTTGGATTATAGGTGTGAAAAAATAGAAATCGATAACGCAGAAATCAGTTTTTCATCCCCCCACACAAACAACTAACTGCATAAAGCTACAGAACTTTCACTGAAATGCTTGTTTGCCGCCTGCTTATTATTCCACCGACTCGAACCCGCCGATCGGTGGCACATTATCACCTGCCGCATCATCAGAAAAATTAAAAAAATCCAGCGATCCACCATCCGGGTTGAACAAGCCCACGTCGCCCCCTAGTCCTAATGGAATGCTTATATTGATGTTATCCACCGGTGACAAAGACCAGTCAAACCACCCCGCACAGCCGTTCATCCCTAAAGGCGCCACCACCGTAATCAGAATGATCAGAACCTTACGGCAAACGCTGCATAATTTTGAATCGCACATAATCGATCCTCCCAACCCAATATCGGCTGAACCTTTTGACAAACTTAACCCACTCCACTCGATCAACAACAAATTACGGCAGTACCCCCTCCCCCGCCACTTTGAAGAAATTATCCCTCATAAAACTGACGCCTTCCCATCTCACCCAATCGATCATGGTTCAATAATCTCCAAAAGCTCGCCCGGAACATTGAAAACGCATTATAGCAAAAAAATACGCCGGCCATGGTATGACCGGCGTATTTTTACAATGTAATAAAAGAGGCAAGACGCTCAGCCGCCCCAACTCCAATTAACCGTCAGCCCCCCCCAGAACTCGTCCTGCATCACGTCGTTGTCTTCCAGGTTCCCCCAGGCATCCCAGAAGTACAGATCGCCCGTCACTGTCACCGTCCCCGCCCAATCCGGCAACCGCAGAACAGGCGTCAGGTCATACTCTGTCACCAGCGAAAGCTGCTCACCGGCCAACTGGCAACCTTCCGCCCAGTAATTGCAATCCGCCGCCACCATCCAGCCGGGTGTAATAGTCAGGTTCTCCACGTTCGGAATGGTAAAATCATGGCTGATTCCGAATTCCATCCACACCCCAAGAATCTCCCCGACATCATGAGCGAACATAAAAGACGGATTTAACACGCCATCTTCATTCTCCGGCCACAACCAGTTCCACATCCAGGCATCGTTATGCTCCAACGCAAACCACCATTCCATGGTCCGGTCATCGTTGTTATTCCCCGGAGCCTGGTCATCATTTCGCAGGCTGTATGATAAGTTTGGAAACAAGTAATAGGTGTAACCCACCGTTAGATCGGTTTCAATATCCTCTAGAAAATAGGTCCACCAGATTACATAGTCCACTTCCTGAAGATTCTGCCCCCCACGAACCGGATCGATCTTCTTTTGCCCCTCGAACCATTCGAACCAGACATCAAATCCGATTGTCCCCCAATCACCCGTATCCCACGCCACACTGGCCGTCATCTGGTGGTTCAGCCGCTCCGTCCCTTCTCCGGGATACTCGGAAAAATTCACCCCACGAAAAATATAATCACTGTACAAGGCATACGAAAGTCCTAAACTGATTGGCAGCTCAGTCTCTTCTGCCTCCTCCTTTAACGAAGATTCTTCCAGCTCCACCCGCGATGCAATTGTCTCCTCAGCACCCTGCTCTGACTGGGCAAGCATCAAAACTTCCTTCTGTTCCGCGTTTACAGCCTTTTGATACCTAAAATTATCACCCGAATTCCTGGCCTCCAAGCCAAAAACATTCGAACTCCCACCAAGCATCAACAATACAATAAAAAAACAACACATTCTCCATATCTTACCTATCCACACGGAAAACCTCCTTTCCGGAGGAACCAGAATTCTCACCAACCAATAAATTTCGACCGATTTTGGTTATTTTGTAAAACTCTAGAGCTTGTAAGAACCCTCACAAACCCAATGCGGTCAGCGCATTGGCAAGAATGGCCGAAATAGTGCCATCTATGACGGTATTTCCCCACACACCCGGCCAAAAATTATCCGGCAGACATCCCCCACTCATCAGACATCCTGTCATGATCAAAATGCTCATTCGGATTACTCTTGCTAGCCTGGCCATCGTATTCTCCTTTCATAAAACCTGAAACCAAAAGATGGCGGAAAGAATCTTTACCGTCTGACCTTCCCACCACTCTGAAACTCGTATAAAAAATATCGTAGCTTCCTTTAAACCATCTTATCGGCGAACTCTATAAAAATTTATAGGGCCTCTCTTACGGTATATCGCCTACAGCAAAACCCATTCCAAAATCAAAACACAACCTGTACCGCACCTAAGTATCACACATGTCATAAGTTATAAAACTTAGAAGTAATGTACAGCAAATCGCACTCACGTCTTTCTGCATACAAAAACGGCAGTCAAAATCACCTGCCGGTAAAATAGGCAGCAAAAGATTCTACGCAAATAACAGTGTTCTACGAAATGCTCTTGTGTGGAAAATAAATGATAATCTTCTTGAAAAGCACAACGCTAACCGCTTGTGCAACATCATTTTTTGAGGTGATTGAAAAACGGGGAGGACTCCTTTCCCCCCTCCTCCAAATAATATCCCTATATCTGTCATCCTGCGGCCAACTGTGAAGATACAGGAGCTTTCTGCAGCGACGACGGTGATATTCGTAAAGCCCCTTTTTCTTCCGTCGCCGACTCTTCATTTCGGCTACCCAACTGCTCCTCTATCTTGTCCACAATATCCCGCAGTTTTTCCTCGCGGCCTCCCGCAGGCGTCTGCCGCGTCACCGTCTCATCCGCTTCCAACATCCGAATAATTTTGCGATTGGCCAAAATCACTGTGGAATGATTCTTGTTCCCCAAAAATCGACCGATCTCCGGAAAGCTCATTTCCGTATGCTTCCTCGCCAGATACATCGCTATACTGCGCGCCAGCGCTATCGTCCGTGTCTTGCGCGATGTATGGAGATCGGCCGGCGTTAATCCAAAATACGTCGCCACCGTCTGGTCAATCTCATCCAACCCCAATGATCGACTGGTCCGCTGCAAGTGATCCGCCAACGCCCGCTGGGCCAACGCCAGCGTAATCGGCTGATGGGCGAGATTGCTGAACATGGACAACTTCAAAAGGGCTCCTTCCAGCTCCCGCACGTTCCCCTTCAACTGCCGAGCGATATATTCAATAACTTCCACCGGCACCGGCTTGCGGGTGCTTTGCTGGGCCCGCTGGCGAAGAATCTCACAACGCATCTCAAAATCAGGATTGTTAATCCGAACTACCATACCCGCCACAAATCGGTTCACCAAATGCTCGCTGAAATTGCCAATTAACTTCGGATGCGAATCCGAAGCCAGCACAATCGTCTTACCTTGAGCATCAATCGCATTAAACGTATGCAGAAATTCTTCTTGCGTACCCTTCTTGTTAGCCAGAAAATGCACGTCATCAATAATCAACACATCCACGTATCGATAACGCTTGCGAAAATCATCCAGCTTATTGCTGCGCACCGCCAACACAAACTCGTTGGTAAACTCATCACCTGTCAAGTAAGCCCAGCGACATTGGGGATGATTTTCCGTCAGCTCGTTGGCCAGCGCCTGCAGCAAGTGTGTCTTACCCAGCCCACACCCCCCGTGCACAAACACCGGCGTATAATTGTTTGCATCCGAACGACTTGCAATGTTCCGAATGGCGGAAACCGCCAGAAGGTTGGACTGCCCCACCACTAACTGGTCAAATCGACCCCGCAGTTCCCGCTGCTTGGGCACATTAATCCGCCTCCCATACCGTTTCCGCTGCTGACTGTTTTTGGCGATGTATTCTGCTTGGGAATCCAGCTGCCGCTTCTTCAACAACGTCTGCAGCTTGGTGTCCACCACGAATGAAAGACGACACTCTCGTCCGGTCACCTGCTGGGCAATCTCTCCGATGGTCCCCGAAAAATGACGCTCAATCCAATCGCAGATAAAGCCGTTTGGAGCGCTGATCTTCAGATGATCGTCTCCAATGGTAAACTGAGTCGCATTTTTAAACCATACTTTATAACGCTGGGGGCCTAACTGCTCGGCGATTTTCTGCTGAATAAGCGCAACTGTATCCGTTCGGGGAATATGCACAGGACCTCTCCTTCCCCACACCCGGGGCTCAACAAAACCTGAAATACTCTATTCAACAATGAATTTGGCGATGGTCGGATTAGCTATGTGTATCGCCAAATAAGTTGACAACCAACTGAGGAACAAAATAACTAGGAACTTTAACGAAATCAACACAAAATATTCGCACAAAAACAAGCCTATGTACCGATTATTCTGAAATGCCAATACTTATGCGCGAAAAAAAAGTTATCCACTAAATCTTCTCCCACTATGTGGATAACTCGTGGGTAACTACGCAAGTTTTGATCATACAGGAAGGCAAAAAAAAGATACTTCTATAAACCATCACCATGTTCCCTATACAAATAAATCCACGCCTCCCGCCTGGAAACTTCTTCAAACCCTAATCGCTGGTACAACCAAAGAGCCGGCTTATTAACTTCGTCAACCGTCAAAGTCAACTTATCAACCCCTTCCTCTCGCCCAGCCTCCACCGCCTTCGCCAACAACGCCAATCCAAATCCTTTGCGACGGTATTCCGGCACCAATCCCATGTAAACCACTTCAAATACGTAACGCTCTGCAATATAAGCCAATAACACCACACCCACCGGCCGCGAATCAACCATACCAACGTACCAACGCCGCGAATTAAACTCTCCCGTCGATCGATGCGCCGCCAAAATGTCTTCGATCCCCCGCACCCCGCTCAACCGAGCACAATCCAGGCTCCCCTCATACGTCTGCTGGATCACCTCCGCAAACAATCCGTGCGTATGTTCATCATAAACCACCCACGATAGCTCCGGAATCCGCTTGTCCGCCAATATCGGCCGGGCCAAATCATTCTCCATGTAAATCAAACGGGCCAGAAACGAAAAACCCGCCTCACGGTAAACCTCAATCGCCTCCTGTTCCTCCAGCCCCACTATACCCTGCAAATAAAGAAGATTTCGACCCTTTCCCTGGCGCTCGCTCTCCCGCAAGAGGCAGACCAATGCCTCTCTGTCCGTATGCCCACCTCTCACACGCGGCAAAAATACGGCACTGATCCGCCCCGGCGAATCCACGCTTAAACACGCGGAAACAATCCTGCCCCCTTCCTTGGCAACCACACATTGCTCCAGGGAAAGCTTGTATTTCTCCCCATAACGAAGCAACGCATCAACCTGACTGTCAAGCTGGTCCGCACCGATTCCAGGACGATACAAAATATGCCCCAATGCCGCCCGGAAATCCTCGTTTTTTGCTTGTCCAATGACGACCATTCGTCAAACCATCACTCTTCCTGCTGCAACTTTATCAATCCCTACAGATCAATCCCCGGAAAAAACCTCTTTCGGGATAACCGGTAAATACCCCATAACATTCAATTTACTCTTCGGCACAACCACCATCGTCCACGGACTGGCCGGTCGCGCCGATGGCCTTGCTTCCAAACCGGGGTGTATCTGCCGCTCTTGCACGTGAATACGCCTATCCTCCTGCCAAACCCGTGTGATTTGAATACCCACGTCATCCCGTAACGTAGGACCCATGCCCGCAATCAACACCATCTGACGCTCAAAATCAACATCGATTTTCGGCAACGGAATTTGGGCCAACGTTGCCCGATCATACACCACAATCCGCACCTTTTTCCTCAAATGCGAATGGCTCCCGCTCTTCTGCGCCAAAATCGATAGCTCACGAATCGCACCACCATTATCGCGATCCACCGAACGCTCCGCCGCACAGCCAACCGCTAATACCCACAAAAAAAATAACCCGCAAATAAATATTTTTTTCATAGCCTGTCCTCCCTGCCCCCAACACCACGACTGCCCGTTTATCCATCAATTATTCTAATCCCAAAAACATCCCCCGTCTGCCTAGCCATCACCTCCGCGCATAAAATAGGCCGAAATCTCACTTTCCCGACCAACCAAATCGGCAAACCAAGACATCGGCCCAAGAAATTTCATTTTGGTGACAATTATTTCATTGCAAAACAATGCCCCTTAACGGCTCAACTACATGGCTCCCCTCAATTTTAGGCCGCTGATTCCCCTTCAGCATCCTCCTACGTTTCCTCTCCATCCATAAAACTCTCGTACAAAGACATCAAACTCTCGGGAATTTCCACCTCACCCGATGCCATCTGATCCACCAATTGGCCTGCCTCCGACATGGTGTTCACATCGTTGTCGTCCAGCAGATCCACAATGGCCTGGGCCTCCTCATCACTCAATTGCGGAAGCTCACCATACTCCGTCAAATCAATGCCCGTCACATCTGCCACAGTAGGTGCCCACTTAAACGCAATCTGCCACTCATCCGGATTCAAATCGCCAATTTCATCATTAGCAATTTTCGCCCCCGTTGTGATAATCGATCCACCGCCCTGGTTACTTGTGGAATCCCCTCCTGCACCCGGACAACCGGTTACCGTCAACAACATCCCCGCAACCATGACCGAAAATACCATTCGCCGCATTACCTGCATCATCGTCTCCTTTCAGGCCTTTTCATCAAAAGCTAAACTCTTGTTCCCCAAGCGAATCCGGATTATCGATCAACGAATCGATAAACAACTCATCCGTCAATCCAACATCTCTCAAAAGCTCCCGTTTCTCATCATCGGTCAAATCTTCGTCAGTAATGATTTTTCGGATCATCACGACCCGAACCTGCTCCCCCTCCTCATCAACAAGAACATATCTATAAGGCGGCGTGCAACAGGCCAGGTCGGCTGATATTATCAGGCCCACCAAAAGACAGGCCAATATCCGCATAACCATTTTTATCCGTCTCATAAAAATACTCCCCTGCATGGGCGCTTATGGGCTTACAGCTTAATCTCCCGGATATTCGTGTCCAACCCCTTTTTCGGCCCTTAACCGGCATCCGCTTGACATAACCTCCCGGCGAAATTCCGCCTCACCATCGCCAACCCCCTGTTTCAGCATTCATTTAGGCATCTAACCTAATCCTTCTTATCCTCTAATCCAGACAAGCGGGCAAAGAAATCCTAAAGCGCAAATTCACACATGGGATTTTTTCATAAATGGGATATAATCAATTTAAAAGTGGGTAAAAACACTACTTCATAACTCTCAACCGTGTGCTATCCCATAAATTAGGCAGGCAAAACCAAATTTTGCACATTCAGGATAATTTAGTAAATGAGCGAAGACCACTTAGACATCATTTTCACCGCCCCTCATCCTGACGACCTGGAAATCGGCTGCGGAGGCACTATCGCCCTGCTGGCCGAACAAGGCTATCGCGTAGGCATGGTCCATATGACCAGCGGCGAGCCGACACCCCGCGGTTCCGTCGAAATCCGGGAAGAGGAAGCCCAGGCCGCTGCTCAAATACTCGGGGCCAAGGCCTGCGAAATCCTCCCCCTCGACAACCGCGAACTCATGGATGGCCTCCAGACCCGCTATACATTGGCCACCGTGTTCCGCAAATATCGCCCCAAGGCCCTCGTCGGTATCGCCGGCAGAACTCCCTCCGCCTCCCCGGACCACTACCAGGCCCAGTTGATCACCGAAGCCGCCCGCTTCTATGCCCAGTTAACCAAGTGGGACGAACGCTTCGAAAATACCAAGCCCCACCGCATCGACCACTTGATCTATCGCCCCATCCCACTGGCCGCTGAACGATCCCACTTCCCCGCCGAATTTGTCATGGACATTTCCACAACTATTGAAAAGAAACTCTCCGCCGTCCAATGCTACAAATCACAGTTCGACGGACCGCGATGGGAACGCATCAAGCATTACATCCATAGCGTCGCCGGTGCCGAAGGTGGACGCTGCGGATACCGTTTCGGTGAACTCTATGCCCTGCCTCGACCCGTAGGAGTCAAGGACATGCTTGCTATGCTCGGCGCCTGGGAAGTACCCCCGCCGTTCTCTCCCTACGGCCGTGGTTGAAATGTCATCCCTTTATTGGCACGATCCTTGACCCACTGCTATCATTGGGCCGTGATTAAACATAATTCACCAAAAACAATGCCTGCCTTGGTTTATAACATCCGACCGGCACAATGGGTAGCGTGCAAAGCTATCGGTTTGCTCACACCGGCCGTTTACTGGTCGTCCCAATCCGGCCTGCACTTCCAGGAAGTTCCCGTCCCCCCGCTGCCCGGTCCGCGTTGGGTTCGACTGCGCACCATATTAGGTGGTATCTGCGGAACCGACCTCTCCTCCATCATGCAAAAACATCACCCCGCTTCGATCCTGCAGGTCTTTTCCTCTCTGCCTGCGGTCCTGGGCCATGAAAACGTCGCCCTCGTGGATGAAATCGGCCCCGATGTACAAAATTGGCAACCGGGCGAACGAGTCGTCGCCGAATCCTCCCTCTCCTGTGCCGTTCGAGAAATCGATCCGCCCTGTCCGCAATGTGCCGCCGGCCGCTTCACCCTCTGCGACAATTTTAACCGCGGCCCGCTGCCCCCCGGCTCCATGATCGGCTGGAATAGCTTTACCGGCGGAAGCTGGGCCCCTTACTTCGTCGCCCATGAATCCCAACTTTACCGCGTTCCTGATGACCTCAGCGACGAACAAGCCCTGCTGACCGATCCGTTGGCCGGCGCCCTCCACGCCGTCCTCAAACGCCCTCCCCAATCTGGAGAAAACGTACTCGTCCTCGGGGCAGGATTTCTCGGACTGGGCGTTGCCGCCTGTTCTCGGGCCATCGGCCGGCAAAACCGACTCGTCGCTCTGTGCCGACATGAACAGCAGGCCCGCTGGATGCGCCACTTTGGCGCCAACGAAACCATCCTCGTTAACCGCTCCGCCTCCCAGGCCCAACGTTATCAACAGGTCGCCCAAAACGTAGGCGGCACCGTTCTGCCTTCCCGCTTCGGCCATCAGGCCCTCGTCGGCGGCTTTGACCTGGTCTACGACTGCGTGGGAACCAGCCAGAGCCTCACCGATGCCATGAAATACGCCCGCTCTGGAGGAACCGTCGTTGAAGTCGGCACCTCCCAAATCGGAACCGTGGATTCAACCCCCCTGTGGTTCAACGAACTCCAGCTTACAGGTGCCAACGGCCGGGCGTTTGAAAACTACAACGGCCGTCGCCTCCATACCTACCAAATCGTCTTTGAACTTATGCAACAGGGTAAACTCGATGTGACCGACCTGCTTACCCATCGCTTCCCTGTCACCCAATACCGTCAGGCCTTTGCCGCCCTGGCCAACCGCCGCCAGTCCGGAGCAATCAAAGTGGCCTTCTCTCATCCGAAATCCGATTGATCGCATCTCCATAGTTCAAGAACACTGCCATGATTGGTCATCACTCTAAAAAGGATATAAACTGTACAACTTGGAGCATTTGAAATAACGGGGAACGATGGTGCATAACCTCGCTCAACGCAACTACCGCCGCATTTTGATCATTAAACCGAGTTCCTTCGGCGACGTGCTGCATGCGCTGCCGGTACTCAACGGCCTGCGCACCCGCTTCCCTCATGCGAAAATCAGCTGGCTGGTCTCCACCGCTTGTGCCGGCCTGCTGGAAGGTCATCCCGCATTAGACGATATCATCCTGTTCGATCGCAAGCGTTTCGGCCGCATTGGACGAAACCTCCGCGTCACTATGGAATTCCTCGAATTCATCCAGTCCCTGCGACGCAAGCAGTTCGATCTGGTCATCGATTTACAAGGGCTTTTTCGTAGCGGCTTCTTCGCCTGGATCAGCGGGGCCTCCGTACGCATCGGCTTCGCCTCCGCCCGCGAGTTCGCCTGGCTCTTCTACAACCATCGGCTTCGCCCCGAACACCCCGACATACATGCTGTACATCAGAATTACCTGGCCGGCCAAATACTCGGCTTCGACAATTTACCTATTCGCTTCGATATTCACGTTCAACAAGCCGCCCGGGAAGAAGCTCGCGTTATTCTGGAACAAAATGGAATCCAACCGAACGAATCCTTCGTACTCCTTGCCCCCACCACGCGTTGGGAAACCAAGATTTGGCCCGCTGAATACTTCGCCGCCGTCGGCCGCTGGATCCAGGAACAATATCAATTGCCCGTTGTGGTCACCGGCGGCCCCGATGAAAAAGACATTACTTCCAATGTCGCTAAACAAATCGGCGGACTGGCCGTTGATGTCGCCGGCAAAATCAACATTCCCCAACTCACCGCCCTTGTTGAATCCGCCCGGCTAATAATTACCAACGACTCCGGCCCCATGCACTTGGCCGCCGCCCTCAACACACCCCTGATCGCCATTTACGGCCCGACCAATCCCCAACGCACCGGACCCTTCGGCCATGAGCAAGCTGTCCTCCGCCTGAATTTACCCTGCTCCCCGTGCTACATCCGCAAAACAGCCCAATGCCCCTATCAACACCGCTGCATGAAAGACCTGACGCCTGAAATGGTCATTGAAAAAGTCAACGAACTGTTATCCAACGGGGTTCCCTCATGTGCTCCCACTCATGGATAACTCTTGTGCAACGAATACGCCTAATCAACTGCATGGCCGTAGTACTGGCGGGCATCTCTATCGTGTCCGCTACGGGTCAACCAATTTCGCCATCCAATACAAAAGCATTGTTTCCGACGCAGGTTTATGACAGCTCGCCACTGCAAGGTATCGTCGCTTTGCAAGGCGGGCACAATGCGAACATCCAAATCGGCGACAAGGCCTGGATTTTTCTTGAACACAAACAACCCGTCGGCGGAATCATCTTCTTTGTCAGCAACCAACGCTGCGCCTGCCGCCTGAACGCCTCTCTTTCCGAACCCGTCGCTTCCAACACGCCCGCCGTCATTGCCCGCCGACGATATATGCCCGACATCCAGACTTATTTACCTATAGGTCTAACAATATACGGGAAAGTCACCGCATCGTTTCCCGATCAACAACAAGCTTGGATCAACTTGGGGAGATTCAGCGGCCTGCGCAAAAAAGATAATATCCTGATTCGTCGCAAAAGTATTCCCATTGCCCGTGGAGAAATCGTGGGTGTGGAAAACGAAAAAGCCCTGCTCACGTTTCAACCTATGGTGCGCAACGCCCTGCCGCGTCCCGACGATACCGCTGAACTTTGGCCCGCCCCGGGCAATGCCCGCTCGCAAAACATCAACACCTATATCATCGCCGTCCGCACCAACGAAGATGGACGCACGGAAATTGTCATTCCGGGCACCGCTGCTGACGGCTTCAGTACCAATCGCTTCGCCAATGCCTTTCGCAATGGACGCTATATAGGCGCGGTCCTGATCGAACAAATTGGCGACCCGCTCAGTGTCGGCCGATGGATACCATCGCTCAGCTGCGAAAAACCACAAGCCGGTGATGAGGTTATTCTCCGCCCGCCGCCCGATACAATTGCTTATCCGCTCTCCGCAGCCGTCTTTCGTATCGATGATGACGGCTACTGCCTGGTGGCGACCGGCGAACAAGACAATATCAAACATGGTGAAACATTCATCATTCGCCGCCCAAAGCCGGATATCCCTACTCTTTGGCAGGACATCGCAGCCCTCAATGTCACCAAGCTCAACGTGGATTACTCCGCCGGATACGTACACGCACTTAGTTCCAACAACCCTCCAGTCCAACCCTGGAATCTGGCCGACCGCCTGAAAGCACCTTCCTTCCAATATCAACCCGCGGGTAAAATCTCCGCGATTCAACCGGGTATGCGCTCCGCTCTTGTTGACAACATCAACCTTCAACAGGGTGAAATCGTGCGTTGGGTTCCCTCCAAAACCAAAGATGAAATTCCAATTCAGCGCATTGGTGCCGGTTTAATCGTGGGCAGTAATACAACCGGTGCCATTCTGTACGTTCCCCCCGGCTGGGGAGATGTATCACTACTCCCCTATGCCCGGATCGACCGGCTTGAAATACTGGGCAGTGAAAGACTGCAAAAGAGGATGGCCCCTGCTACGCGGCCGGCAAGCGCACCGGCACATTAATTTCCAGCCAGTAACCGGACTGATGCACCGTAACGCCGATTTCTTCCAAACCCGCCGGCAACAACACCACGTTTCCCTTACCGAAGGCGAGCTTGCCGCCGCTCCATTCGATATGCCCTTTCCCCTCAAGCACAATCCATACCATCGGCAGATCATCTTTCAAAGTGTTTTGCATTCCCTCGGCGGCTTCCACCCGATCAATGGTAAAACACGGACAGGCCAACAGCCGCTCCATCCGCGACCATATCGTCTGCATCTGTTTAACGTCTTGCCTCGCCTCCGGCGCCGGGTTGTCAAAATCGATACATTCGATGGCTTGGTCAAGGTGTAATCCTCGCGGCTTACCAGTCGTCGGCTCCACCCGACCCCAGTCGTACGTACGATACGTAATATCCGACGGCGTCTGCACCTCCGCCACCAGCACCCCCGCCCCCAAGGCATGGGCCGTCCCGCTGGGCAGGTAATAACATTCCCCCGGGCGTACCGCTATCTTCCGTAGAACCTCGTCCACCCGGCCGCTTAAACTCGCTTCTTTGAATTGCTTGGCCGTAGTCCCCGACTTGAGCCCGTGATAAATCACGCCCCCCGCTTCTGAGGCCAACACATACCACGACTCGTGCTTGACCCGCACATTACCCCCCAGCTTGCGGGCCATCTTCTCATCCGGATGCACCTGCACGCTCAGCGATTGGCAGGCATCCAGAAACTTGATCAACAAAGGGAAACGCCCATCGAACAAGGGAATATTGCCGATAAGATTCCGTCCCCATTCCTCAACAAGCTCTGCCAGCGTCTTGCCCCGAGCCGGACCGTCTACTACTCGCGATTGATCTTCCTCCAGATCAACCAGCTCCCAGGATTCGCCGATCAATTCGCCGGTCTTGGGCGGCCGATCGAAATATGTAAAAATTCTCTGTCCGCCCCATAACTTCGGCTTGTATATCGGTTCAAAAATAAGCGGATGCACGTCCATGTTCATTCTCCACCAGCGATATTACTCTCTTGAGAAGATCCAAGTCGCTGAAATTCTATTACCACCGCGTCGAAAGGCAAATCCCTGCTCGGCAAAAAGCTGCGATTTTGGCATGGACCATCGACGCTAACGCCATAATAATATTGCAATATCGGCCAGGTTGAGAATTTACCTTCTTTGAAATGAGCATTAGGCTGAAGACTGCCGAACAGATGATGTGCCGATTATTCCACGGAAAAAGAAAGCGTATGTCGTATGGACCGCTTATCGGCTTACCGGGAAAGGATGGATCATGCCAATTAGGTTGAAAGACAAAACCGCCCTGATCACCGGTGCCGGCCAGCGTCTTGGCCGGGCCACCGCCTTGGCTCTGGCGGACAGGGGCGTCCACGTGGTCATTCACTACAACCGTTCCCGGGCCGACGCGGAGCAGCTTCTTAGGGAAATCCGGGAACGCGGGCCACATGCGTGGCTGCTGCAGGCGGATCTTTCCGATCCCCGACAGGCGGTCCTGCTCATGCCGGAAGCCATCGAAACCGCCGGGCCCATCGACATTTTGATCAATAACGCTTCCATTTTTCCCGAAAACCGTTTGACCGATTTTACTCCCGAGGACCTGAACCAAAACATCCAGCTTCATGCCATGGCCCCGCTGGAGATGTCCCGCCAGCTGGCCGCCCAGAATCGCGAGGGTGATATCATAAACTTTCTGGACACCCGTATCGTGGATTACGACGATCAGCATGCCGCCTATCATCTCAGCAAACGGATGCTGCACAGCCTGACGCGGATGATGGCCATCGAATTCGCGCCGAAGATCAAGGTCAACGCCGTCACTCCCGGCCCGATCCTGCCTCCGCCGGGCAAGGACAATACACATTTGCAAGCGGCGGCAGAGGCCACTTTGCTGCAGCGTCATGGTGATCCCGAAGATATTACGCGGGCTATTGTTTTCCTTTTGGAGAGCCATTTTATCACCGGGCAAGTTCTCTTCGTGGACGGTGGTCGCAACTTGAAAGGAAGGGTTTATGATTGATCTGCCGGCGGACAAAATCCATATTTGCGACCTGGCCTTTCGCTGTATCGTGGGAGTTAATCCCGGCGAGCGGAATGAGAAACAGGACGTCATAGTCAATATCACCCTGCATGCCGACCTGGCCCGGGCCGGACAAAGCGATGATTTGAAAGATACGGTTGATTACAAGGCCTTGAAGAAGGCGGTGCTGGCCATGGCGGAAGAATCCTCCTTTCTGTTAGTGGAAAAGCTGGCCCAGACTATTGCCGACATCTGTTTATCTTTTGACGGCGTGGAGGCCGCCCATGTGGTCGTCGAAAAGCCGGGGGCCTTGCGTTTTGCGCGTACCGTAAGCGTGGATATCTTTCGGCGAAGAAAGCAAAATGCCTGAAACCGTTCTCGCCTATATCGGTTTCGGCTCCAATATCGAGCCGGAAAAGAACATCCCCGCCGCTTTGCAACTGCTTGGTGATGAAGTAACCATCAAAGCAGTTTCCTCTTTCTTCCGCACGCCGGCCATTGACCGGCCTGAAGATCCGGATTTTTATAATGGCGTAGCGGCAATTATGACCGACCGTTCTGCACGAACTTTGAAGTTTGGGATTCTTCGGGCCATCGAAAGTCAGTTGGGGCGGCAACGGACACAGGATACGTATGCCCCGCGAACTATTGATTTGGATTTGCTGCTGTATGATAGTCTGGTTTGTGATGAGCCTGGCTTTCGTCTGCCGGACGGGGACATCGAGCGACCATTTGTCGGCCTGGCCCTTCTGGAACTCGACTCGGAGCTTATTATG
>CAZMVS010000276.1:0-4328 GCA_964569525.1 uncultured Planctomycetales bacterium | reverse complement strand
CCGCTTGCCCGGCGGACGTTTATCGTACAACGTGAAGATACCTTCAACCTCAATAGGGGGTGTTTCCAAGGCGGTAATTACAACAGCTTGATTATTCGCAGTACTGACAAAACGCTGATAATAATGTCGCAAAGAATTTATTAAATAGCGGGAATTGGATTCAATGCGAAACATACAGCCTGCGATTTGCAGATGCAAAACGTCTTCCGGAGGATATTCCCGGCAGAATTGCTCAACCAAGGTCTGCATGTTTATTTGAGAAGTGCTCATGATTCCAGTTTTCTCAAAACATAGTCGGCATAAAGTTCGGCGGCATCGATCCGGTTGGCTTCCAACAGGCCACGGAATCCACCAAAGGCCGAAACTTCAAAAACGAGTGGCCCTTCGCTGGTTTCCGCAATATCCACGCAGGTAAAATCCAATTCAAACAAGGCCTGGGCCCGGCGGGCCAGCTCGAGTATTTCGTCCGAGGGCTCGTACGGTTCATATTTACCACCACTTCGGGTGGTGGTGTTCCACGAATCTTCACTGGCGATCCGGGCGTAACAGCCCAGAAACTCTCCGCCTAAAAAGGCTAATCCCAGATCCCGGCCCGGCAAATCGACCAATTTCTGCACGTAGAGAACTTCGTTGCCGGCATCATGAAAATCAACCACTTGCTGATACGCCTTCGGGCCGGCCTCCACCACCCGCATGCCACGGGCCTTGGAAGTGTAATGCGGTTTGAGCACTGCCTTGCCGAACTCCTCAACGGCCGCCACCGCCCGGTCGATATCTTCGGTAATCACCGTGGGCGGCATGGGAATGTCTCCCGAACGCAGGGTCACCGTGCAGCTCAATCGGCCGAGCACCCGCTTGATATTTGTCGGGTCGGAGAAGATCGGCAAGCCCTTTTCGCTGAGGAAGCGCAACATGGCCAACCGATCCAGCAAATCAGGGCTGTACGAGGATCCGATCTTTTTGACCACCAAGGCGTCCAGCCCGTTCAATTCGACGTCCTGGTGGACAGCCAACCCATGGGTCAGATTGAGCACGACCCGCGCCATGTCGATTAAGCAACAAAAATCGGTCTTTTTCGCGAAAGCTTGGACCAGCTTTTGCGAGGACCAGCCACCCGGGATACCTATCACGCCGATTCGCGGTTTTCTTTTCATCATATCAGCCAGTTTGTACGGTAGAACGGTAGGTCAATGTTTCCTGTTGGAGCTCAAAGTCTTCCCACGACTGAGGCGTATGCTGGATCAGCTGTTCCATCAGGCTGACCGCCCGCAGATACATCACTTTAGCAAAGTCTTCGGTAAGTTCAAAGCGTGTGGAAGTGAGAAAGGAACGTATCAATCCCAAAGCTAAGCGGGCCTCGAAGGTTCGATCATCGTGTTGGCGGGCGAACTGCCGGGCAAATTCATAAAAGCGGAGGATGATTTCATTGAGCCTTCGCCGGATGCCCGGCTCGAACACCGGCAGGCGGAAGTTGGAGACCATAAAGACAGACACGTCCTGTACATAGTCCATCATGCGCGACCGGTATAAATCGATAAAATGAATCTGGTCGGTGCGGTGGTTATAAATAATATTGTCCGTATTCAAATCGCCGTGGATCAAAACGCTGAAGCGAGCGGAGACGGATTGTTCAATGCTTCGGGCCTGTTCCAGCAAATGGTTGAGAGGGGAAGTATGCGGTGACTGCCCGTTAATCATTGTAAACTCAGGATGGACCTGCTGAATATCATCAATTCGATCCATTACTTGATTGACGTATCCCGCCTGTACCGTTTCGTTTTTGATGGTTTGTTTCCACACCGTTTCCAGGGTCTGCTGGACCAGCGATTGGGCGCGCTCGACGGTATTCATTTCCGCGCTAAGGGCTACGTCCTGGAAGGTCAAGCCGTCCAAATATTCCAGGAGCAGCGATGCATCTCCCTCGGTCTGTCTTAATTCCAGGACCCGGGGGGGTACGCCGGGCATCAACTCCGTCCAACGTTCGATGTTTTCTTTTTCTTTGAAAATCTTTTCGACGTTGCCTTTTTTGAAGATGGCCTCGGTATCCGGATCGTTTTGGAATTTGTCGGCCACTCTGCCGATCTTGCTTCCCGACCGTGTTTCGTAGCGGAAATCGAGGGAAAGGTCATCGACTGAACTTTGGCTGCCCGTCGCCTGCAGCGCTTCGTTCAGGGCCAGGTACTCATGCAGCTTCAATTTCTCGCCGGTGGCGGCAAGAAGCATGGCCTCGCCGACATTAAGCAAGGCGTCCCCGATGCGTTCCAGGTTGTGAAGTACGTGCAAGGCCACCAGCAAGTCGTCTGTTTTCTGCCCGTGCCGAAGTTGTTCTTTGATATGCTGAAAATCAGCTCTATATAAGTCATTCAAGCGGGACTCGCTATGGCAGACCCGCAGGGCCTTGGCGGAATTCTGGCTCAGGCCGGCCCGTTCCAGTACTGCCAGGGCTTCGCGTATTTCCACGTAATAGGTGGAATAATTAAAATGCTTCATCACGGTTTGATCGTCGATCTGTTGCATCTGCTTGGCAATGTTGACACACAAGTCGGCAATCCGTTCCAAATTGCTGGACATAATATTGATTGCACTAACCAAGTCTGCGGATTGCTTATCGATGCGTGGGGCATGGCGAAAGAAGGATATACATTTCTTCTCAATAATACTCTTGAGAATATCTATGTAATTATCTCCTGACAGAATTTTCTGGGCCATATTCCTGGTTGGGTTCTCAATCAGCTGGTAGGTTTTCTCCAGCTGTTTGATGACTTCCAGGATCATGAACTTAAAGTTTCTGTCTATGCCTTCATGTTTGATCATATCGATCCTTACGATCCTCTTTCGATCACGAGAGAGTTGGTTTCAACTTGGGTGTCTTCCGGTGTTTCCAGCTCCAGGTGTTCAAATTTGTATTTCTCTCTTATTGAAAAACCAATAATTTCAAGAAGATAAACGTGCCCTATATTCTTCGATCAGGTTAGGCCGGTCGGCGTTGGCCACGATCAGGCTCTTTCGAATGGCCAAATCTTCCCAGGCCGGTTGGACACCGACTTGTCGGCCGGCCTTCTCCGGATCCTGGTACATCGGGTCGCGGATTTTCTCGCCCAAGTGACAATCATCCCCCATGAACAGGAGAATAGAGCGTTCCTTGTGTTTGCGGGTTTTATTCTGTTGATGGACTACCCGGATGAGAAATTCGGTGTACTCGCGGGACTGCGGATTCCACACCTCGTAGCCATCCACGTCGTATTCGGCCAGCAGGATCGGCCAGAACTGTTCTGGGTGGGGAATGACGATTCCTCCGCCCAAAGAACGAATTTCCTCGATTACTTCCTGGGTTTCATAGAAGAAATCGAGGTTGAAATTTTCCTTGACGATCTTTTTAACGGCCTTGAGAAACAACTGGGCATGATTGATCAGCATTGCGTCGTGGTGTTCTCGCAAGGTGTCAAAGAAATGCCGGATCAATTTATTTTTAATCGCATCAGGCGGGGTGCGCGATTCGTTGGCTTCGTATAGTTTTTTCAGCTTTTTCACCTGGATTTGGACAAACTTAATCAGGTTTTCGTCTGCACCCGTGCTGACGGCCGCTTTTTGAATACGGTCTTCATAATCCGGGTCGATAATCGAATCGATAAAATCGAAAAGTTGGCGGGCGCGATATCTGAAGGTATGGACCAGCATGGCTTTAAACACATCGGCCGAGGCCAGCTTCGATTCCTCGAAATGGGCCAGCAGCTGGACCTTCCGGTTGAATTCCGGGCTGAAACAATCCACTTCCACCCCGCTGTATCCGTCGAAGGTCAGCAGTTCGTTATGCTGGGTGGGAATGACCAGTTCCATCTTCCGGTTGGGGAACATGGTTTGGATGCGTCGGCGCACCAGTTCGAGGGGAACATGCTCCGGGTGCCAATGTACCGCCAGGACTTCTTTCTGCCGAGGATGGATTTCCTGAGGTTGGGTTATTATTTTCTGCTGATCAGGCGTAAGTTTGTTAGAGATCACCCGTTCGTAAGCTTGCTGATCCCATTCCGTTATTTCTTCGGAAAGTTTATTTAACGCTATATCCGTCCCAGCCATATTTTTGATTCTCGGTACAGTCATGCGCGCTCCTGTTCAGCAATTGGATTCACGAGATGAGCGAAAAATACTTTTTTGTCTTGGTTATGAGGGCCTAAGTTCCCGTCTCCAAGATTCTTACAATTATTTCAGGGGGCCAATAAATAATTACCCGGTAAATTGTAGCATCAAGGCCGTCCCCTTGTTCACTGATGATGTTTATAACCCATATAAGATACAAACTTCATAAACTTTGTGCGGCCTGGGAAAGACTG
>CAZMVS010000275.1:0-2489 GCA_964569525.1 uncultured Planctomycetales bacterium | reverse complement strand
GGTCGGCCTTTCGCCCACTGCCCAATTGGACCGCCCGGGCCAGGGAGTGCCCCCCCCGATCAGCGGGGAATTCGCCCATGTCTTTCACGAACAGAACCTGGGCATCAAGATTGAGGAGGCTATGCTCAACATGGCCAACCGGGTGGATCAGATGGATGTCAGGTTTTTTGTAACCGCAGTACTCATTCAAAGGCAGACGGGTGGTGACCTGGCCGAAGTGCTGGACAAGATCGGAGGCGTGATCCGGGATCGAATTCAGTTGTTCGGAGCCGTCCAGGCATTGACGGCGGAAGGTCGTTTGTCCGGCTGGGTACTTTTGCTGCTGCCGGTACTGGTGTTTTTCGGGTGTATGTACGTTAATCCGGAATATTCCCAAACCCTCCTGGTTGGTAAAGGCAAGATGCTATTGGTCACCGCAGCGGTCATGGACCTGATGGGAATGGCCATGATCCGTAAGATTGTCAATATAAAGGTGTGACGCCATGAATGAAGTCATGATCCTTGGGATATTGGTTTTGGTCAGCATCGGGATGGTTATTTATGCCCTGCTGCCCAAGAAGGAAGAAGAAGAACAACAGCAGGTCTTGCGGCGGATGGCTGGCAAACGGGGGCACGGTGACGTCGCCGGGCTGGGCGGTGATCAGCCGCGTCAATCAGCAGCCAAACAAATGCTGGATAAGATCGCCCCCTATGCGGTCAAACCGGTCATGCCTCGCAATGACGAGGATATGACCACACTGCGAGAGAAATTATCGAACGCGGGACTTCGGCGAGAAACAGCTTGCCGAAATTTCCTGGCCAGCAAAACAATTATCGCCTTAGTGGCTGCCTGCATTGCCGTTTCCTACACTTGGGGCAATGGATATTCCCCTGGCCTTTTGTTCGGCTACGCAGCCATGGCCAGCGGACTGGGTTTCATGCTGCCCAATCTCTGGCTGACCATCGCCATCGGAAAACGCAAGGAAAAAATCCGCAATGGCCTGCCCGATTCACTGGATTTGCTGGTGGTATCGGTCGAATCCGGACTGGCTTTGGACGGGAGCATGCAACGGGTGGCCGACGAAATGTATAACGTACACCCCGAACTCAGCGGAGAGCTTCATATCGCCACGTTGGAAACGCAGATGGGTGTGCCGCGATCGGAGGCTCTGAAAAATATGGCTCGCCGCACTGCGTTGGAAGAGATGCAGGCATTGGTGGCGGTGATTGTCCAAGCGGAGAAGTTCGGCACCAGCGTAGCCAGAGCCCTTCGGAACCAGGCGGACGCGTTGCGAGTCAAGCGGCGTCAAAAGGCAGAGGAACGAGCCCAAAAAACGACGGTCAAGCTGATGATTCCGCTTATTCTGTTTATCTTTCCCTCGATTTTCGTGGTGCTGGTCGGACCGGCAGCCATGCGGATTATCGAAGCCTTCCAAAGCGGGGCCATGGGCGGAGGATAATAGTCGCCTTGGCCGGCGAAACCATTGGGGGCTATGGCAAACAATCCTTGTCGGCCGGCTTATCCGGCCCGCTGAAACAATCGAAGAAAACGGATATGTCGTCTTTGTCCACATCTTCGTCCCCATCCAGATCCGCTTTTTTGCAGTCAGGATCGGAGGGTAGGACGTAGCGACCGCTTAAACATACCTGCAGATGCCCGAAGTCTTCCATGTCCACGTCGGCATCTTGGTCAAAATCCATATTGAGGGGGAAAAATCCTTTCACTTCCGCCGCTGGTGAATAGTGGTTCCCCTCATCATAAGCAAAAGCAGCATAATAATAAGTGGTCCCCATCTCCAGGTTGCCGTGCAGATAAGTATCGTTCGCCCCACGACGAGTGAATCGATTGCAAACCAGGATACCGTCATTTTCATTAGTAGGATAATGATCCGTGCGGCAGCGAATCATAGTACTTGCGTAATCGCAATCGGGGGGATTGATCCAGGAAAGTTTGGTTCCTTCATCGGTTGTCTCTGCAGATAAATTGCTCACCTTGCCGGGACCTTGGCGGTCGGCGACAAAACGATAATTAAAACGGCGATTGGGCGCGCTGTCCCCGCTTTTGGCGAATTGCGTTACGTCATTGAACTGTTGGATGTTATCCGCCCAGTGAAATTCCAAAATAGCATCGGAGCTAGCGGCCTTGCCGATAGATTGCCGGGGTATGGAAATTTCCAGCTCCTTATCAGACCAGCGAATGGGAACCTCCGTCGCCTGTAGCCACTGATTTGTATTTGACCAATACCGGAGGGTTGATTGCTGCTGCGATAAAACCGGCTTGTTCACAAGGTAATCATAACCTGCCCAGCCGGTCTCATAATCACAATCAGCATTGATAAACAAAAGCAGCCAATCCGGATCGGTATGAGGCGTCAGCGATTCGTTGGTGCGCAAGTAAAAATAGATCGCATTATCATCGTAGGCGACCTTGGAAATGACGAGGTCATTTCGGCCGGTGGTATTAATATAGGGGCCGGCGTCGCCCCATCCTTCGTGATTGCGATGAAGGG
>CAZMVS010000274.1:0-8571 GCA_964569525.1 uncultured Planctomycetales bacterium | reverse complement strand
GTAAGCAGATGGCCATCGATGCCGACTTAAATGCCGGCCTTATTGATGAACACGAAGCCAAAAGACGTCGCGAAGAAATTACCGCCGAGGCTGACTTCTACGGGGCTATGGACGGTGCCTCCAAGTTCGTACGCGGTGACGCCATCGCCGGTCTCATTATTACCATCGTGAACATTCTCGGCGGTTTGTATGTGGGCATGGTCGAGCATGACATGACCATTATGGAATGCCTGGACGTGTTTACCCGCCTGACCATTGGTGACGGCCTGGTGGCCGCCATTCCTGCGTTCATTGTTTCTATCGCTGCAGGCATGTTGGTCACCCGCACCAACGCGAAGGCCAGTCTGGGAGAAGACCTGCTCGGCCAACTGACCGCCAAGCCGGTGGCCTTGGTATTGGCTGCCGTTTTCCTCGGGCTGCTATCGCTGACTCCCCTGCCTAAGATTCCCCTGATGTTGTTGGCCGCCGGCTGCGGGGGAACCGCCTATATCCTTAATGCCAATCGGACTGCCGCCGCTACTGTGGCCGCCAACAAAGCCCGGGAAGAAATTAAAAAACCCGATCGCGTGGAATCACTACTTAGCGTGGATCCCATGGGTCTGGAGGTGGGCTACGGCCTGATTAAGCTGGTGGACCGGAAACAGGGCGGCGACCTCCTCGACCGTATTACCAATATCCGTCGGCAACTGGCCACCGAACTGGGTATCCTTGTGCCGCCCATCCGCGTCCGTGATCACCTTCAATTGGAACCCAACCAATACACGGTCAAACTTCGCGGCGTACAGGTTGCCAGGGGTGAGATCATGCCTGGCTATTTGTTGGCCATCGACAATGGTATGGTAAGTGCTCCTATCGGCGGTATTGATACTACTGAACCGGCCTTCGGCCTACCCGCCAAGTGGGTGACTGAGGACCAAAAACCCGATGCCGAACAGCGTAACTATACGGTGGTCCCGTGCTCCAGCGTGTTGGCTACACATTTGACCGAAGTGATCAAGCAGCATGCCGACGAACTGCTGACCCGCGATCAGTCCCACAAACTGTTGGATAACCTGAAAGAAAAATCTCCCAAGGCCGTGGATGACGTTATTCCCGAGGTCATTGGCGTCGGCGAACTACAACGCATTATGCAGAATCTTCTGCGCGAGCGGATTCCTATTCGCGATCTGGAAACCATCCTGGAAACCATGGGCGAATGGGCCCCGCGGACCAAGGATACGGATATTCTTACCGAATATGCTCGTAATGCACTGGCCAGAAACATTTGCGAGATGTATAAAGATGACCAAAATGTAATTCGTGTAGTTACCTTGGATCCGAAACTTGAGGATCTGGTAAACTCTCATGTGGAACGTAATGAGCGCGGTGCGTACCTGAGTTTGCCACCCCAGGTTCAAAATAAACTAGTCAGTATGATCCGCGATCGGATCGATCAGGCTATGCCCAACGCCGCCGGACAAATCGTGGCCGTCCTGTGCTCGCCGCAAATCCGCATGTGGATTCGGCGGATGATCGAGCCTGCTTTGCCGCATATACCGGTGCTGGCGTTCAACGAAATCGTTCGAGGAGTAGAAATACAGTCCCTTGGATTGGTGGTGATGGAGGATGGATCTGAAAACGTATCAGGGTAGTTCAATGGCTGACGCCCTGGCCAAGGTCAAACAGGATCTTGGCCCGGACGCGGTGATTATGCACACCCGCACCCTGAAAAAAGGTGGGGTGCTTGGGGTAGGAGCCCGAACCATGGTGGAAATTACCGCCAGGAAAGACCAACAGGCCGTACCCCAGGCTAAGAATAACGAGAATACCTCTCGCCGTAAGCCAAACCGGCGGCCGCAACGGTATTACGAACCTCCACAGTCATCCATACCCCCTGCGCCACCTGCCGAAGAAGCTCCGGTGAATCGAGCGACGAGTGACAGATTGCACAACAGCCCTGCACAACCTCACGCCCCCCGAGATATTCAGTCCCTGCAACAGGAAATGGGCGAGTTGCGCGGCATGGTGCGGGAATTGTTGAATCGTTCTTCTTCGCCTGGTGTCAGCATACCGTCTCCTGAAATCCCTGAAGAATTGCGCGATTATTATACCTGCCTTATTCAAAACGCGGTGGCCGACGAAGTTGCCCGCGAAATTCTCGAAACCGCTCGCAAGCGGCTGGAGCAGTGCCGTGCCGGCTTGCATGCCAAAGTAAAAAAACTAGAAACAGGTAACGGTAATCGTCAACAGTTGGCCGATCATCAGCAGGCCCTTCGCCGACTTGTCCCCGCTATTTTTATGGAGAGCGTGGAGCGTATGCTGCCCGAGGCCGGACCGGTGGATCTGAACGAGGATGGCCGTACCAAATTCGTGGCCCTCATCGGCCCGACCGGCGTGGGCAAAACCACCACGGTGGCCAAGCTCGCCGCTCACTTCAAACTTCGCGAAAACAAGCGGGTTGGATTAATTACCATCGATACCTACCGGATCGCCGCTGTTGACCAGCTTAGGGCCTACGCCGAAATAATGAACGTGCCTTTGAAGGTGGTTATGACTGAAAAAGAGATGGCCGAAGCCGTCCAGTCCATGCGGGAAATGGACCTGGTCTTGATCGATACCACCGGGCGTAGCCAGAATGACACTCAGCGGCTGGACGAATTGAAAGCCTTTTTGGATGTCGTACGCGATACGGCCGAATCCGCCGCGAACGCGCCAAGTGAGAAAAACCGGTCGGAATCGAAAGATGGAAACGAATTCGGCGGTTCCCTGGAAACCCATTTGGTGTTGTCCTGCACCGCCCATCCCGGACAGATGATGCAGGTGGCCGAAAAATTCTCCCAGTTGGGCGTGGACCGGGTGGTCTTTACCAAACTGGATGAAGCTGTCGGCATAGGCGTGATCTTCAACGTAATCTGTTGCCTTAAATTACGTTTATCGTACTTAACCACCGGCCAGGATGTGCCGGATGATATTGAGGTCAGTCGGCGTCGAAAGATTGCGGAAATGATCCTGGGACGTCATAGTGAAAATGACGCCTCCCGGAAACAAGAAGCATCTTCCGTGCCGGTTGACCATCTCGCATAAGGACCTCAACGGTCGGGGGAAAGACCGGGAGGCCGACCATGCTCGAACATAGACAATGGAATGAACGCACTGACCAGGCCCACCACCTCCGCCGGTTGGTGGAAGGCTATGAGCGGCAAAAACACGCACCCACCACCAATACGCGGGTGATTGCCGTTGCCAGTGGAAAAGGAGGCGTAGGGAAAACCCAGATTGCGGTGAACTTGTCCATTGCTTTGGCCGCCCGCAATTACCGGGTCATGTTGCTCGACATGGATTTCGGGCTGGCCAATGCGGATATTCTGCTGGGTGTGGAGAACAACGGTGGCTGGGCGGAAATGCTTGCCGGCCGGCGGGAACTTCAAGATGTGGTTCTTCATGGGCCGGGCAATATCGCTTTTATGCCCGGGGCTTCCGGCATTACCGGGATGGCCAATCTCTCTGAGTTTGAACGCCATCGCTTGCTCTCTGCGATCCGGGAAATTGAAGACCAGTATGACGTGGTGGTGCTCGACTGCGGGGCCGGCATCTCCGAAAACGTGACCAGCTTTGCCTTGGCCGCCGACCTGATCACTGTGGTGGCCACCCCCGAACCGACCGCCGTGACCGATGCCTACGCGACGATCAAGGCCTTGGCCTTAAATCGTGAATACTCCGGCCGGCCGGGTGGCAGCAGTAGTTCCATTGGCGTTATCGTCAATCAGGCCGAAAGCCGCCGCGAAGCCCGAGAAACCTATGAAAGACTGGCTGGCGTTGCCGCCCGTTTTCTCGGGTTTCCGGTCAACGATTACGGGTATATTCTCCGAGATGAGCACGTCCCCGCCGCCGTACGACAGCGTTACCCGCTTATTCTTCAATATCCACGGTGTTCGGCCAGCGCCTGCCTGGTCGCCGCCGCCTCTCGGTTGGCCGGGGAAATGGGCCAGCCTCAGGCCTCTCCAGGCCTGTTTTATCGGGTCATGAACATGTTTTTGTAACGGTGCCACGAGCCCTGTAATAAACCCGAAACCGGCGGTTTTGAGCTAAACCCGTCACGGGACATTGCCGTTACAAAACCAATAGGATGAAAAACTGCGACAAGGAAGTGGCGTTATGGTCCGTTTATGTGGAGCTTCATTAGGCTCACTGGCCTTCGGGGTAACTATCTTACTCGGCTTGCTGGCGAGTATCCCTGTGGACATCATCCTGACCCGAGCCCTGTGGGCGCTGGCCATCTTTTTCGGGATCGGCCTGTTTACCGGGTGGGTGGCTTCTCGAGTGCTCGATGAACATGCCAAACGCTTGAAAAGCGAAATGTTCAAGGAAGTTGATACGGAAGTATCTGAACAAGTACCCGCTGAAGCAACAGTTGTCGAAGACGAAGCAGCTCTACAACAGGGGCAAAAGCAATCCGCCAAAACTCCCACAGAAGTAGCGGCGGGAACTTCATAATTTCAAGGGGCTCGTGGATGGCCAACAAGCAAATCGATATCGAGGTGGTTTGGCAGGAATATAAAAATCAAGGTGGCCAACACCTCAGAAATCAATTAATGGAACATTACCTGCCATTGGTGAAAAGCTCCGCTGAGCGAATCTCCGCCAAGCTGCCCAATGAAGTGGACACCGATGACCTCATTTCCGCCGGCATCTTCGGAATGATGGACGCCATCGAGGCTTTCGATCTCGATCGCGGTGTCAAGTTTGAAACTTATTGCTCGCCGCGAATCCGCGGGGCTATTCTCGACGAGTTACGAACCATGGATTGGGTACCCCGCCTGGTTCGTAGCCGTGCTCACAAATTGGAAAATGCCACCAAAGCTTTGCAGGCGGAACTCGGCCGACAGCCTTCGGAGGATGAACTCGCTACCAAGCTGCAAATGAGCCGCTCCGAACTGGATAAGCTCATCAAGGACGCCAGCGCCGTCTCCCTTGTTTCCCTCTCCCGCCAATTTTACGATAGCGAATCCAACCGGGAGATGGAGGAAATCGACGTCTTACAGGATGAAAAAAGCCGCGATCCCGTCCAGGAAATCTTCCGTAGCGATCTGCGCGAGGCGGTTATGCACAAGCTCTCCCGCATCGAGCGGCTGATCCTCTCCCTCTATTACTACGAAGAAATGACCATGAAAGAGATCGGGGCCACCCTCGATCTCTCCGAAAGTCGCGTCAGCCAGATGCATTCCAGCATCATGAATCGGCTCCGCCTCCATCTGGATCGCAAGCAGCCCCCTAAACACGTCGCCGTT
This sequence comes from uncultured Planctomycetales bacterium, assembly GCA_964569525.1. Classification (GTDB taxonomy): domain Bacteria; phylum Planctomycetota; class Phycisphaerae; order UBA1845; family PWPN01; genus JAAYCU01. The sequence goes on along the minus strand of CAZMVS010000274.1, from coordinate 3,304 downwards.
TGACGGACGCTTTGGAAATGCTGGCGAGATCTTCCACCCCCGTCCGATACATACCATATATAGTGTTTGCTCTTGAATAATTGCCCTGAAACCGTTGGATTTTTGGATTTTTCAGCGGTGAATCGTAAATTTGCGCAGGCAAACTCGCGAATATACCTACAGGTAGATCACGTCTAAAAAACGGAGACTACCGATGTCCGGTGTCCCTCCCAATGCGATCGGCTCAGTGCTGCAAAGCCACCTGACTCGGCGGACAGTATCCAACGTCCGTGATAACGAAAAAAACCAGGAGGCCTCCGCCACCAACCGGCAGAATCGGGCCATCGATGAGAAAGATACCTCCATCGACACCGGCGACGACAATACCCGCATCAGCTCCGACGCCCAAGGCTCCGGCGGGCAGGGCCGGGCCTTCTCCTCTTCCGAGGAAGAAAACACCGAACAAAACCTGCCCGACGATCAGCAGGACCAGGACGGCCTGCAACATATTGATATCGAAGCCTGATGGTGTTTCCTCCTTGAGCATTTTCCTCTCTCCTGATATCCCCCTTGCCGGTTAGCGCGCGCAACAAAACCATGCCCCGTAATTCCAGGCATTGTTCAACAAAAAGGGTATCAGGCCTTGCTGATATGAGAGGGATGCTCGAGAAACTGCTCGGCGATATTGTCGGTATATTTCTGCATCGCCGTTTGCAACACTTCCGACTCGTCCGAATTGATATCGGGATCGATCAACGGCCCTTTAACCAGAACGTGAAAGTAAAAGTTCTTTTTGGAAATGAGAAAACCTTGTAAAACCGGAGCCCCGCACCGTAAGGCAATCTGCATTGTTCCCGTAAGAAACTCCCGTTCCTTGCCAAACAGGTTTACCTTGGCGGTCTTCAAATGCTTGCCACGATGTCGGCCCACGTCCAACGCGGTCCCCAGGATGTAGTTATCTTTAAAACATCGATACAAGTCCCGCGGATAGGTGTCCGCAAAGAACATACGAATCTCGCGAAACTCCGGGAAGGTTTCATCGTACTTCTGCTGCACGTATCGCCGCAAAGCTCCTTCGTTACGGTCGCGAACGCCGGCGACCTTGTACCCCATCAACGCCATCAACAAAATCAATACGTGATGACTGCCGTAATGACTGAGGCTGACGTACGTGCCCTTGTTCCGCTCCAAGGCCTCATCCAGAATGTGTTGATTATGAAACCGGATCCGCTTGAGAATCTTTTCCCGGGGCAGCTTGTCGAAAATCAAGTAGAACAGCTTGTCACAACGTGTCCGTGTGAAATGATGCAGACAGGCCCACCTGTGTTTCGGATCCTGCGGATCATAATACTCGCCCATCAGGTTCCGAATCCGCTCGTGAAATCGACGGCGTCGCTTGTAATTGATTAGCCATTCGCAAAGCCCGAAAAAACGCCCGAATAAATACAACCCCTTCAGCGAAAACAGGCGTGCCCAACCCCACAGGAATCCACGCACCAACATAAACTTGGTCCGTGCCCCCAGACTCAACCCGGCGCCGTTTCTCTGATCTTTCTCTTCGATCGGCTTATCAGCTATGGCATTTGTTACGTCCATACAATCTCGCCCATAGTATAATTCTGCAGGCCTCAGCCTTCCAGTCCCCGCCGGGGACTGGAAAAGTTTTCACAATAAGTATTTCTGGGCTTGCAAAGGGAAATATTGTAAACTCTCCATTTCCCGGAAGCGAGCGCAAATTTCACCAGTGGTGGAGATTGCTATATGAGCCTTTACGATCAACATTTGCATACCCGTTTTTCCATGGATTCCGAGGCCGACCCCCACGAAAACGTCCGCAAAGCCCTCGACCAGGGATTGGCCGGCCTGACCTTCACCGACCATTTTGATACCCATCCCAGCGAATGGCCCAAATGTTGCTACGATTACGACCGCCTCGCCGAAACCGTCGCCGACCTGCGCAAGCAATACGGCGACCGGATATTCATCGGGCATGGCATCGAAATCTGTTACCAACCCGATCAAATGCCCCGCCTCCTTGATTTTCTCCGCGAGCGAAGCTTTGATCTCGTCCTGCTCAGCGTGCACTGGTTCGACGGCCGGGCCCTCCATGAAAAGGAACATTGGCAAGGCCTCGATGCCGCCCAGGCGACCCGCCTTTACCTACATGCCGTTCTTGAGGCGGCCCATTGTGCTCTCGAACTAAAAAAACAGGGCCGGAATCCGTTTAACGTGCTCGGACATCTGGACCTGGTCAAACGCTATACCCAGCGATATTTCGGAACCTATGATATCCACTCCCATGCGGACCTAGTCCAAGAAATTCTCCAGGTTTGCCTTGAAGCGAACCTCATCCCTGAATTAAACCTCAGCAGTTGGCGGCAATCTCTGCACGATCCAATGCCTCCCGGCTGGGTTATCGCCGAATACGCCCGTCTCGGCGGCCGATCCATGACCATCGGTAGCGACGCCCACAAACCCGAAAATGTCGGTCAAGGATTGGCCGAAGGTGCCGAACTGCTCAAGCAAAACGGTATGCTGCAAGCCGTCTTCCGCCATGGCCAACGAACGGAAGAGCCTTTTTGACCGGTTTTGAAACATCGACCAGCAATAGTGTCCCGTAAACAACCATGAGCTATGCATTAAGGCCCCCGACTTGAAACCCACCGTGAATCTGGGAAAATGTGCCCCCACGAAGAAACTTCGAATGGACCTTTTCAAGGAGCAAGACGATTATGAACATCGGCCAAAATCCGATTCACCTAGGTACTGCAATAATGGTCTTGTTGGTTACATTGGCCACCGGCTGCAGCCAGGTCGAGTGGGAACATAGCCTTGATAAAGGCATTCAAAGGGCTTCGGTCACTGGCCGACGAGCTTTGGTCGAATTCTATTCCCCCTTCAACAACCAATGTCAGCAAATGGAGAAAGAAGTCTTTTCCGATCCCGAAGTCCAGAAAATCATGGGCCGCTTTGTCCTCATCCGCGTGAATCGCGACCTTAATAAGCAGGCCGCCGAAAATTTCAACGTCGTCGTCCTGCCCACCTATATCGTGCTCCGCCCCGGACAAAACGGTATGGAAGTGGTCGGCCAACGTACCGGCCTTCTGGATAAGGAAACCTTCCGCCTCTTCCTGATCAAAAACAGTTTGTATTAAAGGACCTCTTGCTCCGGCCATTGGGCACGCGGATACAACCCATGACCTCGCCCGTTGGAAGACCCGCCTCTTCCCCGTTATAATAAAAATGACGTAAGAGACTGTTCGATTTTCTGCAAGGAATCAGGAACATGAACTTCGAAGATCCCGCAACTGCTTTGACGGACCTG
>CAZMVS010000273.1:0-2156 GCA_964569525.1 uncultured Planctomycetales bacterium | reverse complement strand
TCCGGGATTTCAGACGGTAAACCCCGTCCAAAACCCCGGTTTTACATGGTTATCGTATGGCCATTTCGGTCAGATAGGATTATCTTGGACAGCAGTGAAATGATTTATTCTTTGCCGGAATTTTAGCGCTTACCTGAAGCCAGGATATTTATTCCAGGTCGTATAAATTATTGTCTTTAGACAGGAAACCGGTTCCGGGAGCGATTTTATGTTGGGTATCGTTTTCGGTTTCGGTGAAGCGATCGAGTTCGGAGGAGGCGTGTCCGTCGGCCCAGGCGACGTTGGTTCTTTCCAGGTGGCGGTAACCTTGGGTGCCGGCGGATCGGCCGTTGCCGATGGTGCCTTTATCGCGTGGGGTAGTGGGTTTGGAGGTTGAAGGGGCGCGCATAAATTTGTTGGCCCCGCGTTTTCCGTCGAGCACGACTTCGCCGTCACCGAAGAGTGCGCATCGGCCGGGGCGTTTGATCTGTTCCATTTTGACGGGGTTTTTCTTGATATTTAAGCGGCCCAGCTTTTTGGGAGGCATGGTGCTCCAGTCCATGGCCTGTTCATAGATGCAAAAGCCGACGTAGCTGGTGTTGTAGTTGTAGCCGGTGTAGGGATCGTTGTCCGTGTTGCTTTCCCCGTCAAAGGCGGGGCATTGGTGTATTTCCTCGTTGGTTTTATCCGACCAGAGCAGGCCGGGGATTACCTCAGGGTGGTCAGAACGGGTGTTTTTGTAGGTAAAATCCCAGTTGTAGGTAATGTCTTCGGTTGGATGTTTGTACTGGTAGGGAGGGAAGCGGCTGTCGTAGCTGTAGGTGTAGTTGAAGGCCGCGGTGGCCATCTGGCGGAGGTTGCTGAGGCACTTGGCGTTATAGGCTGATTCGCGCGCGCGTTGCAGGCCGGGCATGAGGATGGCCAGCAAAAGGGTAATGATGGCCACGACGACCATTACTTCGATCAGGGTGAAAGCAAGATGTTGGCGGCTCGTGTGCATAATTTACTTTGAGATCGGCTAATAATGAGCAAATGCTTTTCTGTTTCTGGTTTTCGTTAATATGTGCACAAAACTATCCCGTCCGTTTTTATTCCTTGCATTGAGGATCGGCCGGTATGTTCTGGCCGCTGAAACATCTTTGTAAAATGGCGAAATCGGACTGGTCCACGTCGCCGTCCTGATCCAAGTCCGCCCGGGGGCAATGGCAGAATTCGCCGTTTTGAGGATCGGGCGTGCAGTTGCCGGATAGATCCTGGAGGATTCCGGGGGCGGTGCGGCACTGTTCGAACATGTCCATGTCATCGAGATCAACGTCAGTATCGAGATCAAAATCCGGGGCAGGCGCATCGGGATCCACGTCGGCGACGGCATCGATTTCTGGCGTATAGCCGCTGTCTTGAGCGTTGGTGATGCGGACATACTGAATCCAATCCAATTCCAGCTTGGCCAGGTCGAAGCCCGTTCCCCCGGCGCAGTAGCCGTATTGTTGCGCGGCATAGGCGACGGTTTCGCCGTAGAAATCGTTTGGTCCCAGCAGGGGATTAAAGGGGATCAATGGATTCGTTTCCGCGCCCCAATAGCCGTTGTTCGGTTGTTCCGGCGGTGCGTTTTCCGGATCGTAAATTCGTCCCAATGTTGGTGCCCAGGTATCGGCGGCGTTGTCGGGAAATTGGTACCAGGTGGTTTGGCCGGGATTCTGGGGATCGTGATATTGGGCGACGTAAACGGTACCGGGCTCTTCCTGGACGTAAGTGGAATTGATGATGGTGGCGGCGGGGTCACCGTCTTCCCAATATCCGCCGAGGGATTGGCCGGCGTTGCCGAAGATGATCAGGTCGATGCCGGCGGGATTACGGGGATCGTTGGCGACTTGATGATCGAATTTGAGAATTAATTCTCCGCCTTCGCCAATGGAAACCATTTCCCATACGCGCAAGGCGGGATAGACGGGAATAACTGTGACAGGATCTTCCGGGCTGCCGGCATTGTAGTCGCCGGTGGTATCGATGGTAGGGCGGCCGAGGGCGTATTCGGGGTGGTTGAAAGGTGTATAGTACTCGAAATCAATGGGTACCCCTTCGCCTTCCACGTAATTAATTATTTCGGTGGCAAAATCGGAGGCGTCATAAACATACTCATAGCCGACCACGACGCTGCTCCATGAGAGGAGCAGCGT